>DUEF01000019.1 GCA_011176555.1 Caldilineae bacterium | reverse complement strand
GCCGCCGATGTCGAACATGACCTGGCGGAGGCGGAAGATGACGTAAAGCGTAAAACGTAAAGAGTGTGTCATTGCGAGCCGCTTTTTGGCGAAGCAATCCCCAGCATTCATCTACAAATGCACCTTGGGGATTGCTTCGTCGCAAAAACCGCTTCTCGCAATGACACCTGAGACACTTGACTACGAACGACCATTCCGAAATTCGCAATCCGAAATCCGAAATTACAATGACCTTGAAACCCCCCTTCAACACCATCCCCGCCTGGCTCATCGATATGGATGGCGTCATTTATCGCGGCGCGAAAGTGCTGCCCGGCGCGGCCGAATTCATCCAGACCTTGCGAGAACAGGGCCAATCCTTCCTTTTTCTGACCAACAACGCCACCAAAACGCCCGAACAGTCGGTGCAGCGCCTGGCCGGCATGGGTATCGAGGTGCAGCCCCGCGACGTTTTCTCCTCCGCCCTGGCTACTGCTTCCCACCTGACGGATGTCTTCCCGCCGCCGCGCCGCGTGCTCGTCCTGGGCGGGCCCGGCATCCAGGCGGCGGTGTGCGAGGCCGGCTACGACGTGGTCACGCGGGCGGAGGAGGCCGAAATCGTCGTCAACGACCTGGATCAGGATGTCACCTACGCCAAACTGGCCGAAGCCGCGCTGGCAATCGGCGCCGGGCGTCCCTGGATCGCCACCAACGCCGACCCTTCTCTGCCTACCGAGCGCGGGAACCTGCCCGGAACCGGCTCCCTCATCGCCCTGCTCAGCGCCACCACGGGCCGCGAACCGGAGGTTATCGGCAAGCCGGAGACCCGCATCTTCGAGCAGGCGCTGGCCCGTTTGGGCGCGGCCGCACCGGACACGGTCATGGTCGGCGACCGGCTCACCACCGACATTCTGGGCGGGCATCAGGCCGGATTGAAGACCCTGTGCGTGCTCACCGGCATCGCCACCCGCGCCGAAGCCGAAGCCTACGATCCCCGACCGGATTGGATTATCCCTGACCTGGAAGCGATACTCAACCCATGATTCCACTCCTTGATCTCACCCGTACTGATCTGCGCGACCTCATGCAGCAGTGGGGCGAACCCACTTACCGCGGCAATCAAATCTACGACTGGCTGCACAAGAATTTGGTCACTGATCCCGCCCAGATGACCAACCTGTCCAAGAAACTGCGCGCTCGCCTGGCTGCGGAGACGAGCGTCAATCCCCTGGAGCTCATCACCCAGGTGGATAGCGAGGATCGGCTGACGCGCAAGGCGCTGTTCCGCCTGCCGGATGGGGCCACCATCGAAGTGGTGCTCATGCTCTACAATTACCGCCGCACCGTGTGCATCTCCACGCAGGTGGGCTGCGGCATGGGCTGCCCCTTCTGCGCCACCGGTCAGGGCGGGCTCGTCCGCAACCTCACCGCAGGTGAGATCATTGCTCAGGTGCACTGGTTCGAGCGCTGGTTGAGAGAGGAAGATGGCCGGGAAAACAGCCTGAAGGTCGAGCGTCCGAGCCGTTTGAGCAATATCGTTGTCATGGGCATGGGCGAGCCCCTGGCCAATTACGACGCGCTCCTGCAGGCCCTGCGCGCCATCGCCGATCCCGACACGTTCAGCCTGTCTGCGCGCGCCATCACCGTCTCCACCGTGGGCCTCATCCCCATGATCGATAAACTGGTGGAAGAAAAACTGCCGGTGCGCCTGGCGGTTTCGCTCCATGCCGCCACGAATCGCCTGCGAAACCGGCTGGTTCCCATCAACAAGCGCTATCCCCTGGAAGCGTTGATGGCCGCCTGCCGTCGCTACCAACAAAAGACCAATCGCCGCATCTCTTTCGAGTACGCCCTGATGCGCGGCGTCAACGACGCGCCGCAGCACGCCGAGCAAGTGGCGGATCTGTTGGCCGACCTGCGTTGCCATGTCAATCTCATCCCGCTGAACCCCACCGCCGGTTCGCGTTACCAGCCCAGCAACGAGCAGACCGCCCAGCGTTTTCAGGAGATTTTGCAGGAAGCGGGCATCACCACCACCATGCGCCTGCGCCGCGGCGTCGAGATCAATGCCGGTTGCGGGCAGTTACGGCAGGCGTCACAGCAATCTGATCCAAAATGATCCAAACCGTCTTCATGGGCACGCCCGACTTTGCTGTGCCCTCTCTCCAGGCTTTGCTCGACCATCCCAGATTCGATGTCGTCGGCGTGGTCACGCAACCGGACCGGCGGGCGGGCCGCGGGCGCAAAATGAAGTTTTCGCCGGTGAAGGAGGCGGCGCTAGCGGTCGGCGTTGAGGTGTTGCAGCCACGGCGTTTGCGCGAGCCCGAGGCCTTCGCCCAACTGGCGGCGCTGGAACCCGACCTGATCGTTGTCGCCGCTTACGGCCAGATCCTGCGCCCGAACGTGCTGGCGCTCCCCACCTTTGGTTGCATCAACGTCCACGCCTCGCTGTTGCCCCGTTGGCGAGGCGCTTCGCCCATCAATGCCGCCATTTTGGCAGGCGATCCGATCACCGGCAGCACGATCATGCGTATGGACGAGGGCATGGACACCGGCCCGATCCTGGCCCAGGCCGCCGCAGCCATCCGCCCGGACGACACCGCCGGCAGCCTGCACGACCGTCTGGCGCGGCAAGGGGCTGAACTCCTGATTTCGACCTTGCCTTGCTATCTCGAAGGCCAGCTTAGCCCCCGGCCACAGCCTGACGAAGGCGCGACCCTCTGCCGGTTGCTGAAGAAAGAGCATGCCCGCATCGATTGGACCCGCCCGGCCGCGCACATCGAGCGCATGGTGCGGGCCTACGACCCCTGGCCGGGTGCATTTACCACCTGGTCGGGCCAGAACCTGAAGATCGGGGCGGCGCGGGTGGTGGCGGGGGATGTTGAGCCCGGGCGAGTTGTCATCCAGAACGATGATGTCGCCGTGGGAACCGGCGCCGGACTGCTGGCGCTAGACCAGGTGCAGTTGGCGGGGAAGAAGATGATGCGTATCGAGGATTTCCTGCGCGGCAGGCCGGAATTGGTGGGGTCGTTGTTGGGCATGAGCGACTATTTGCAACACGCCCCGCGTTGAAACGCCGGGCTGATAAGCGAAACCCGTTGAAACGGGTTGAAGCCCCGCGTTGAAACGCCGGGCTGATACGCGAAACCCGTTGAAACGGGTTGAAGGTTGCACTAAGGCGTTGGCGCCCATCCGGGATTTGGGTCAGCCGGGGTCACCCGGCACCGTGGCGTAGCCCGGTGATCCATCGCCGGGCGCTCCCGGCCAGCAAACCAGGCTCGCACCCCGTAAAAACTACCGATCCCCGCCCCCGCCCCGCGTTGAAACGCCGGGCTGATACGCGAAACCCGTTGAAACGGGTTGAACATCGAGAATGTTCACGCTGCTATTGGCTCCAAGACGTACTCATCTGCGTGTTCGAGAAAGGCGAATTTTGCCAACATTACGGCTTCGGCGATAGCTTCGGATTTGACGCTACCGCGCCATTCCTCCGTAATGCTCTCCCATACCAATCCATCAGCAACTTGTTCCAGCACATCAGAAACTAGGATGCGCGTGCCGCGAAAAGTCGGCTTGCCGTGACAAATATCCGGATCGGTAACGATGTAACGTCCTATTAGCTTTGGTTTCATGATCGAAAACTCCTATGTCAGAGCTTCTATCGCATTCATCCCATTTTTCGAGCTGAAGGGATGGCAATAGATAGGCATCGAGCAACCGCTGGTCAAAATCGGCGGCGGCTTTGACTTTCAGCTTCAGGGGAAGTACTCTGTAAGCATCTTCTGAACCAACCGGCTATCCATTTATGCAACTCCTCCTGGCTCCTTCCGGGCGCGGCAAAACCGCGCATGTATTGCAGCGGATTCGGGCTTTGCAAGCCACCGATCCGTTGGCTCCGGCCTGGGTGATTTTGCCCAACCGGCAGCAGGCGTCGGCGTTTCGCCAGCGACTGGCCGGGGAGAGGGGTGTGGCGGGCGTGGAGATCTTCACCTTCAGTCAGCTCTACGCCGAGGTGCTGACTCGGGAGGGACGGCCCCGGCCGCTGTTGCTGGAACCCGTGCAGCATCGCCTGTTGCGCGGGGTGGTGGATAGCCTGTACCGATCGGGCGCGCTCGCGCATTATGCGCCCCTGCGCGACAAGCCTGGCTTCCTGCGCAGCCTGCGCGAGGTGATTCTGGATTTGAAGCAGGCGAGGATCTCCCCACGGGATTTCAGCGCCGCACTGGCGGACGCGCCCCTGCGCCTGAGCGAGTTGGCCGCCATCTACCAGCGCTACCAGGGCTGGCTGCTGGATGTCGGTTGGGTGGACGCGGAAGGGCGGGGTTGGTTGGCTGTGCGGGCGCTGGAGCGGCTTCCCCATCTGGCCGCGGATGTGCGCCTGTTGGCCGTGGATGGCTTCGACGAGTTCAATCCCACCCAATTGGCTGTGCTCCGCCTCCTGGCTCAACAAACGGGCGAGACCATCGTCACGCTCACGGGCGAGGGGCCGGACGCGCCCCCGCGCGAGGCGCATCGTCGTTTCACCCGCGCCCGACAGACCCTGCTGGAGCGGGTGGCGGGGGTGGAAATGGAGGCGTTAACGCCGGCGTCGTCCGCTGTTTCGCCCGCTTTGGCGCATCTGGAAGCGGGGCTGTTTCGGCCCGATGCCCAGGCGTTAACGCCGGGCGCGGATATCCTTTTGTGGGAAGCCCGCAATCGGGCGGCGGAAGCGCGGGCCGCGTTACGTTGGCTCAAGGGTTTGTTGGTGCAGAAGGGGCTTGCGCCCGACCAGACTGCCATCCTCGCCCGGGATCTGTCACCCTACCGCCCGTTTCTGGCGGAAGCGGCCGCGGAATTCGGCATGTCCCTGCACCTGGCGGCAGACGAGGCATTGCCCGCCAATCCCGTCATCGCCGCTTTGCTCAACCTGCTCTCCCTGCCCATGCGCGATTGGCCCCAGCGCGCTGTGCTGGAGGCGTGGCGCAGTCCTTACTTCGATTGGTCGGAGTTGGTGCAGGCGGAGGGAGAACAGTACGAAACGGTCGGGACAGTAGTCGCCGATTTGGAAGCAGTCGTGCGGGGCTCGCGTATCATTGCCGGTTTGGAGCAGTGGCGCCAGGCCTTGCAGCAGCGAAGCGCGGTGTCGGCGGAAGAGACGCTGGATTGGGAGGACGATCGGGGCCAACTGGAGGGGCCGGTGGGGGAGAGAGCGGCGGCGCTCCTGCGCATTTTCGACGCATTCGTGGAACGCATCCAGCCCCAGAAGGAGGCGTCGTTGGCCGCTTACGTGGCTTTTGTGGAAGATTTGATCGGTGAAGACCCGGGCGCGGAAGGGACGCRTGATCACGATCTCYCCCCGGAGGACAGAAGTCAGAAATCGATGGTGGCGGCCGTGCGGGAAAATCCGGCCACGACCGGACGGGACATTGCCGCCTTGCGGAAGTTCAAAGAGGTGTTGCGGGGTCTGCTGCTGGCCGCAGAGATCGTCGCCCGACTCCCCGCTGGTCCCGCCTCCGGGCCCGTTCCCTACCGCCGTTTTTGGTCGGACCTGCGCGGCGCGGTCGAAGCCTCCAGTTATCAGGCGGACGGACCGGAACGCGGGGTCATTCTGGCCGCGCCGGTGCTGGCTGCGCGCGGCCTCTCGTTTCAGGCGGCGGCCATCTTGGGCCTGTCCGAGGGCGAGTTCCCGCGACGGGAGCAGGAGGGCGTGCTGCTGCGGGATGCGGATCGCCTCATGCTGGCCGAACGCGGCGAGGCCCTGCCCCTGCAAGTGCGTGGCGAGGAGGTGACGCTTTTCTACGAAGCTGTGACCCGCGCTCGCGAACACCTTTTGCTGACCCGCCCCCGCCTCACCGATGACGGTCAGCCGTGGGAGCCTTCGCCGTACTGGCAGGAAGTGAGGCGTCTGACCGGGATGGAGCCGCAGTCCGCCCCCGCTGCGCCCGCGGCCTCGCTGGCGGAGTGGTTGGCATTGGCGGGTCCAGCCCTGGCTGCGGGCGGAATCTCGCCGCCGGAGCGCATGGCGGAGCAGGCTGCTGCGGGCTGGCGTCAGGTGCAGCGCGTCCGCAATGTGTTGCAAGCCCGGCTGGCGCGCTCGGCCCTGAGCGCACACGAAGGGGATGTGGCCGCGCTCAGGCCTCGTTTGCAGCGCCGCTATCATCCCGGCCACGTGTGGAGCAGCAGTCGTCTGGAGCGCTACGCCACCTGTCCGTTCCTCTTTTTCGTGGGCCATGCCCTGCGCCTGGAGCCGCGCGCCCAGCCTGAGGAAGGTTTCGACGCCCTGGTGCTGGGCTCCATTTATCACGCCATCCTGGAGAGTGTGTATCGCCAGGCCCGGGCGCAGGGAGATTGGTCGGAGCAGGCGCTGCTGGCTTTGCTTCCGCCAGTGGCCGGGGCGATCTTGGAGCAGGCCCCGGGGCAGTACGGTTTTCGGCCCGGAGCGCTGTGGGAGCACCAACAGGCGGAGATGCTCCAGCGGCTGGAGCGGACATTGGCTGCGCTGGCGGCCCTGCCCGGCGATTTCGCTCCGTTCAAGATGGAGCAGGCTTTCGGCATGGCGGGCCAGGTTGAGTTGGTGGCGTCCGTCGATGCGGGTTCCTTCCGCCTGCGCGGGTTCATCGACCGCATCGACCGGGATAGGGCGGGGCGTTTGCGCATCATCGATTACAAGAGCGGCTCCTCGTCTATCACGCCCGGGGATTTGGACGGGGGCAAGCGCATCCAGTTGCCGTTGTACGCGCTGGCCGCGGCGCGGGCGTTGGGCCTGGGCGAGGTGGCGGAGGGCTTTTACTGGCTCATCGGCGCGGCCAAACCCAGCAGTTTGCAATTGGGAAAATACGGCGTGGAGGCGGCGATGGAGACGGCCACACAGCAGGCGTTGCGCCACATCGAGGGCATTCGCTCGGGCCGTTTTGCGCCCGTCCCGCCGGCCGGTGGTTGCCCGACCAGTTGCCCCGCGTCCGGTTTTTGCTGGCGCTATCGGCCCGGGCGGCGCTAAAAAGGTCGGGCGCTGGCGTGGGCCCGCGCATGATGCGCGTGAGCACGCCAGCCCGATCGGCCCGACTCTGTTTCAGAGCCCGGTGAATAGGATGTTTCCATCAGATGTACATATCCCGTCGGTTGTAAGCGTAATAAGCGCCCGTCAGACTGATGAGGATGATGACAACGGACAGCGCCCAGTAGACGGGAGCGACGCCTCCCTGGTGCAGCAGCGTTCCCGCGTCGAAATACTTGAAGGGAGTCAGATATTTGAGGAAATCCAGCTTCTCGTGCAGTCCTGAGATCATCGAGAAGTAATAAAGGACGAGGATGATGCCAATGACGATGGAGCCGGTGCGCTTGGGCCGCTTCATGGCGCAGGCCACCAGCAGGCCGATGGACAAGAAGATCAGCTCGATGGCGAACATGGCCATCATCTCCAGCGCCAGGAAGCGATAGACCGCACCGTCCGGGTTGTAGGATTGCATGGCTATGAGCGAAGCGATCCAGGTGATGAGTACAAAGGCGATGCTGTTGGCCAGTGCGGCCAGTGCCTTCGCGGTCACAAATCTGGCGCGGGACACTGGCAGCGACAGTGCGAACTCGATAGTCTTATTGCGCTCCTCTTTGGCGATGATGTTACTGCCCCACATGCCCGCGGCGATCGCTCCCATCAGACCGAAGTAAATGAACATCACGCCGAAAAAGCCACTGAGCGTGGTGAGATTGAAGGCGTGCATGTTCATGGCGTCCATGAGCGTCTTGGGCATGGAGTCCAGAATCGCCAGCATTTCCGGATTGCTTGCATAGGCGGAGAATTTGACCATCGCAATCCAGATCAGGAGGAAGATGATGATGCTCCAGATAATCAACGATTTGAGATTGGCTCGCAGTTCTCGCAGAAAAATGTTCATGCCAATGCCTCCTCAGGCAACAGCGGGGATGTCTCGGTGGAGATATCGCCAATAGCCGCCCGTCAGGGATATCAGAATGACAGCGATGCTGATCATCACCAGGGGGATATCGTACGCGCCGTTTTGAATGATGCTGGCGGGGTCGAAGTGTTTGAAGGGGGTGATGAACTCCAGCTTCACGTCCTCGGCTACGCCACTGAAAACGCTCAGCAGGTACATGCCGAAAGCCAGCCCCATGGCGTAGGGCGTCACGCTGCGCACACGCTTGACCAGCAACGAGATCAGCAGTCCCACCGTCAGGAAAAAGAGCTGGAAGATGGCGATGCCGCCCAGGAGCAGGAATACAGTATGGCGATCATAACCCAGGCCGGCGTCGAACAGACTGAGGGCGAGGAGGGAGCTGATCCACACCGCCAGATTGGTGATGGTGAGAGCAGTGAACGCCGCCAGAAGTTTGCTGGTGAGAATCCGGGCTCGGGTCACCGGTCGAGTAAGCAGGAAATCAGCGGTGAACTCGGCCTCATCCACTGACACCAGCCCGAATCCGTAAGTCGAGGCCTGGATGGCCAGCAGCACCTGCACGAACAGAAAGACGAAGTTGTAAAACCCCAACACCGTGGCCAGATTCAGGTTGCTCATGCCAAAGGCTTCCAGAAACTCGGGCGGGAAGCGGGTTATCGCCTCGTCCATCAGCTTTGCCTCCTGGGCCAGCGAGGGATACAGAGATAGGTAGATCAGGCTGACCGCGGCGACCGCCAGCGACCAGATGACCACGGACCTCAGACGCATGTGGAGTTCGAATTTATAGATGTTCGCGCTCATGGTCATCACCTATTCGTAGTAGTGCATGAAAATCTCTTCCAGGGTTGGCTCTTCGATAGTCACATCGATGAGATCGAGCGCACTGATGCGGGCAACGATGCCGTCGATGTCTCCCTTGAAGAAGAAACGAACGCCGCCGTTGGTCGCTTCCAGGTTGGTCACGCCCGGCAAAGCAAAGTAGTCAGGTGGCAGATCCCGGACGGTCACTTCAATCCGCTTGTAATTATTTTGCTGCAGGGTGCGGATGTCGGAGATCTCGATAATCCGGCCCTCCTTGATGATGCCCACTCGGCTGCACAGCCGCTGCACCTCGCTCAGGATATGCGAGGAGAAGAAGACCGTGACGCCCCGAGCGTTTTCCTGGCGGATGAGAGAGAAGAATTTGCGCTGCATGAGCGGATCCAGACCCAGGGTGGGTTCATCCAGCAACAACAGTCGTGGGCTGTGCAAAAGCCCCTGCACAATTCCCACCTTCTTCTTGTTTCCGTACGATAGGTCCTCGATGCGGCGATTCAGGTCCAACTCCATGTATTCGGCCAGCTCGTGCATGCGTTCTGTCGTGTCTTTTTTGTAGAAGCTGGCCGAGTATTTGAGGAGGTCGATGACCTTCATGCGTTCGTAGTAAAAGATCTCCGAGGGCAGGTAGCCGATATCCTGCCGGATCTCGGGCCCCTCTTTAATCACATCCTTGCCGAAGATTTTAGCGCTGCCGCCGGTGGGATAGATAAGCGAGAGCAGCAGACGAATGGAGGTGGATTTGCCCGCGCCGTTAGGCCCGATGAAGCCGAAAACCTCCCCCTCCTCCACCTGAAAAGAGATATCGATAATGCCGCGGGCCTTGCCGTAGTATTTGGTGAGCTTGCTGGTCTCAATGACGTTCATGATAAAGCTCCTTGGGTTGATGGCGCTTTGCCGGCGGATGCGCCGATGCCGTTTTTGAGGAAATCAATGAATTGCTCCACAGTGGCAAGTAATTGATCATCACCCACCCGGGCGATGTGTTCGATGTAGTATTCCATCACCAGGGTGTTCATGGAAGCGATGAGATAGGCGAACATGGGCACATCGATGTCGGACCGCACCTCGCCGTTGCTGATGGCGGTTCGCAGCAAGGTTTCAAAGAGCTCCGAGGCCGCAGATGTGTTGGCCTCCATCACTTCGGTGTAGATGGGCGACCCCTTGCTTTCCATCAGCCTCTTGCTGATCTCCACATAGCGGGGGTTTTCGATGCCAAACTGGATGCCCGCGGCGTACAGGTCGCGCAGCAGAGTGAAGAAATCATGCTGCCGGGCATTGCCCATCACCGGAGCCAAATAATCGAGTTTGGCTTCGCCAATCCGTTGCAGGAGGTAGAGATACAGGTCTTTTTTGTTCTCGAAATACTGGTAAAAGCTCCCCTTGGCAATGTCTGCCCTGGCCACAACGCGATTGACGCTTGCCTGCTCGTACGGATGCAAGGCGAACTCCGCGATAGCGACATCAAAGATCAGGGCTTGTTTTTCCGCGGGGAGATTGAAGAATGTCTCTTTGGGCATGAAGGAAAGCCTCTGCTTGGGTGACCACTCGGTCACATGACCACTCGGTCACATTATATCCTGCCTGACACCGGTTGTCAAGCCTTTTTCGACGCGAATCATGCAGTCTGCAATGCGCCCTGAACTGGACACATCCAAAATTATCGGAAAGATTGACGGGTTTCCCTTCCTTTTGTACACTGGACATGGACGACCGTGCATCGCCCCAAACCACCGAAGGTGCGCAATAAGCATGGCAACTCAACGGAATTCGCATGTTTGACCTCGCCTCCACCATCCTCTCCCAACTCGCACTCAGCGACCAGCAAGCCGCGGCCGCCCTTTCCCCCGCAGCCGCCATTGCCGTCACCGCGGGCGCCGGATCGGGCAAGACGCGCACGCTGGTGGGACGTTATCTCTGGTTGGTGGAGCAAGGTTTCCCCGTGCGCTCGCTGGTAGCCATCACCTTTACCGAGAAGGCCGCCCGCGAGATGCGCAACCGCATTCGTGAGAAGATCGGCCTATGGCGCAATGAGACGGCGGACGCGAAGCGTCGCACCTGGTGGGACGAGGTGGCCGCAGCCCTGGATTCGGCCCGCATCGGCACCATTCACAGCCTGTGCGCGGCGATCCTGCGCGGGAATCCGGCGGAGGCGGGCGTGGATCCCCGCTTCGAGGTGCTGGAGGAGAACATGGCGATCCTGCTCAGGGCGCGGGCGCTGGAGGACGCGCTGGCCTGGGCCGGGGATGATCCCGTCTGCGCCTCTCTGTTCGGGCCACTGGGGGAGCGGGACTTGCGGGCGACCGTGGATACACTGTTGGGGCGGCGTCTGGATGCGGAAGCGACGTTCCGGGCGCTGGGAGAGGACGCGCTCGCACACTGGTCGGGCGAGTTGGCTGCCTGGTTCGACGCGCAACTGGCCGGGCCAGCCTGGCAGTCGGCGCTGACCATGCTGGCGAGCATCAGCGCCCGCAAATCGGGCGACAAGATGGAATTGGCGCGGCAAGCTGTGCTGGCGCATTGGGCCGCGGCGCAGGCAGCCCGCGCCGCCAGGGATTGGGAACAAGTGGGTGACCACTTGCGGGCGTTGCGCAAAGCGGCCACCAATTTTGGGACCAAAGGCAATTGGGCGGGGGATGATCTGGCGCTGGCCCGCGAGGCCATGCGCACCCTGCGCAGCCATTACGACGATCACCTCAAACCCGTGCTGGGCGCTCCATCCACGCCGCTCGCGAGTTGGACGCTGGATCGGCAAATGGCGGCGCTGGAACCGGCCTTGCTCCGTTTGTTCGAGCAAGCGTTGACGCTGTACGAGGCCATGAAGGCGGAGCGGCAGGCGTTGGATTTCGATGATCTGGAAAGCATGGCCGCGGCGCTACTGACCGAGCATCCCGCGGTGCGCGAGCGTTGGCAGTCCGAAATCGCTGCCGTCCTGGTCGATGAATTCCAGGATACTAACGCCCGGCAGCGGGAGATCGTTTATCAGATTACGGGGTTTAGAGAGGCGCAGGTATTGGATATTGGAGATTCGGTATTGCCCGTCGCCGATTCAACATCCAATCTCTTCATCGTCGGCGATGGCAAACAGAGCATCTATCGTTTCCGCGGGGCGGATGTGCGGGTATTCCGCCAGGCGCAGGCGGATATTCGTCAAAACGGCGGGCGGTTGGTGGACCTGGATGTCACCTACCGCGCACATGCCGACTTGGTGGGCGATCTCAACGCTCTGCTGGCCCCGATTTTGGGCGAGGCGAATGATTCGTTGCCAGCGTATGTGACGCCGTTTGCGCCCCTGCACCCCTGGCGAGAGAAGCCGGCGGCGTGGGCGCAGCGGCCCTATCTGGAATTTCATCTGGGACTGGGCAAAGCGGAGGAAGGGAGGACCGCGGCCGCGGCGGGGCTGGCCGCGCGTCTGCACGAACTGCACGAGCAGGGTGGAGCCTGGCAGGACATGGCGCTGTTGTTCCGCGCTTCCACCGCTTTCGGCGTGTACGAGGATGCGCTGGAAGCGGCGGGGATCCCGTACGTCACCGTGGCGGGGCGGGGCTTCTACAACCGGCCCGAGGTGCGAGACCTGCTCAATGCCCTGGCCGCAGTGGCCGACCCGAGCGATGATCTGGCCCTGGCCGGGTTGCTGCGCTCGCCCGCGTTCGGGCTCAGCGATGCGGCCCTGTATCTGCTGCGCTGGCGCGACGAACGGGGGCGCGAGGCCAGGAGTTTTTGGCAGGCGCTGCACGATGAAGCGGCCCTGGCGTTGCTGGATGCGTCCGACGCCAAGCAGGCCGTGCGGGCGAGAGAAGTGGTGGGGGATCTGCACCAACAGGCCGGGCGCACGTCGGTGGCTGGCGTGTTGAAGCAATTGCTGGACGAGACTTTTTATCGGGCGGCGCTGCGCCTGGCGGGCGGCGGCGAGCGGGCCAGCCGCAATGTCGACAAGTTGCTGGCCGACGCGCATCGCAGCCAGTTGGTGGGTGTGGGCGATTTCCTGGAGTATGTGCGCAATCTGCGCGAGGCCGAGGCCCGGGAAGGGGAGGCTGTGGCCGAGGCCGGCGACGCTGTGCAGTTGATGACGGTGCACAAGGCCAAGGGCCTGGAGTTTCCCATCGTGGTCATCGCCGACGCCAGTTACAGCGGTGGTCGCCGCAGCGCCCCGCTCTTCATCGACGAGGCGTTTGGCCCCTTGCTGCGGATTCGTGCAGGCCTGGATGACAAAAGCGTCCCCTTCATGCACCGGCTGGCGCAGCGCAAAAACGACGACATGGACGAAGCCGAGTCCCGGCGCTTGTTGTACGTGGCCGCGACCCGGGTGCGGGAAAAGTTGTTGATCAGCGCTTACTGCAAGACGAATAAATCCGGTGGGTTGCAAATGACCGGGTGGTTGCAGTGGCTGGGCGCGGTGGCGGGGCTGACGGACATCCGTCCGCCTGATGCGCTCTCGACCACCCAGCATGAATCATTGCTGTGGCGGGAGGGGGCGGCTGAACTCTGGCTTTACCCCGCTGCTGATGACCTTCACACACAGCATCTCTCACCCCGGATCTCTGCCCCCCGTTCTCCGCTCTCCGACCCCAGCCCTCTGACCTCCGATCTCGTGGCGCCTTTGTCCCCACCCCCTGCGCCCAAAGGTGATTCGCCGTCGCTCTGGCGGGTGACGCCGACATCGAAGCGCCCCAGAGCGCCGCGGCGGGTGGTGGGCGTGTTGGTGCACAAGGCCCTACAGCGTTGGCGCTTCCCGGGTGACCCCGAATTCGATTTCGATGCGTTTTTGTGGCCGTTCGTCCGGGAAAGCGGCCTGGTGGACGAGCGCCAGACCGAAAACGCCATGACGGAGGCGGTGAAGTTGTTGCGACGTTTCCGGCGGCATGAACTGTTCCGCCAGTTGGATGGGTGGGAGCGCCGCCACGAGATGCCTTACGTCTTTCCTTCCGCTCAGGGCGTGGACAGAGGCGTCATCGATCTGCTGGCCCGGCCCGCGTCTGACGCTAACTGGCAGGTGTACGATTTCAAGACCGATTACGTGAAGCCCCGGCAGGATTTGCAGGATTTTGCGCGGGGTGCGGGTTACGTCGAGCAGGTGCAACGTTACGTGTCCGCGCTGGAATCGCTGCTGGGCTATCCTCCGTTGGCCACGCTGGTTTTCCTGAATGTGGGTGGAGCGGTTAAACTTGTGCCATGTTAGCCAAACGCATCATCCCCTGTCTCGATGTCAAGAATGGCCGCGTGGTCAAGGGCATCAACTTTGTGGAACTGCGCGACGCCGGTGATCCGGTGGAGCAGGCCCGGATCTATGACGCTGAGGGTGCGGACGAACTGGTTCTTCTCGACATAACGGCCACGCACGAAGGCCGTGACATCATGCTGGACGTGGTGCGGGCCGTGGCCGACAGCGTGTTTATTCCCTTCACGGTGGGTGGCGGCTTGCGCACGGTCGACGACATGCGCGCCAT
>DUEF01000189.1 GCA_011176555.1 Caldilineae bacterium | reverse complement strand
GCCCAAATGCTGGAAGAGGGCAAGCCCGAGCACATCATCGACCGCATCATCGAGGGCAAAATCAACAAGTTTTATGAGGATGTCTGTTTGATGGAGCAGTCCTTTGTCAAGGACCCGGACGTAAAAATCAGCGATCTCATCACCAATCACATCGCCAAATTGGGCGAAAACATCAAGGTGCGACGATTCGCTCGTTTGGAAGTCGGCGGCTGATTTCAGCGCTTGCGCGCCATCCAACGCGATGATTCACTTTTTATCAAAACACGGTGACAAGCGCCATGAGTGACGTCAAATATCGACGAATTCTGCTCAAATTGGGTGGAGAAGCCCTGGCCGGCCCCGACGGTTTCGGCATCGATCCCACCCAGGCCGAAATCCTGGCCGCCAAGGTCAAGCGTGTGTATGATCTTGGCGTGCAGGTCGCTGTGGTGATCGGCGCTGGCAATCTCTGGCGCGGCAAGCAGGGCCTGGCGCATGGCATGGAACGCACAACCGCCGATCACATGGGCATGCTGGCGACCGTGATGAACGCCCTGGCCCTGCAAGACGCACTGGAGCGCATGGGCATCGTGACCCGCGTGCAGACCGCCATCGAGATGAAGGCCATCGCCGAGCCCTACATTCGCGGCCGGGCGATCCGTCACCTGGAAAAAGGCCGGGTGATTATCCTGGGGGCCGGGACAGGCAATCCTTACTTCACCACCGACACGGCCGGCGCGCTGCGGGCGATGGAAATCGACGCCGAGGTGCTGATCAAGGCCACCAAGGTCGATGGCGTGTACGATGGTGATCCCAACAAGGACCCCAATGCCAAGCGTTACAACAAGCTCTCGTACATCGAGGCGGTAAACAAACGGCTGGGCGTGATGGACAGCACCGCCATCACTTTGTGTATGGACCACGATTTACCGATTGTCGTGCTCGATCTCTGGCAAGAGGGCGCTCTCGAAAGAGCTGTCAGCGGCGAATCAATCGGCACCTTGATTTACCAATAAACGCGAACCGTTCAGGCCGGGTGCAGGGATGCGCCCGGCTTGTTTGTTTTGGGGCATCTGTTTTACACTATCACAGGTCAAGCATTCTCCAGTCACGTCGTTTGGGGAATGCTTCGGGCTACCGCCCCCGCAGTGACATACGCAAATGCACCACTTAGCGATTTGCCATTGCCCCTGAAGTTGTCTTATCTCCCTCAAGGAGGATGCTATGCTAGACGACGTACAACAAGAAGCTCGCGAACGGATGGACGGCGCTGTCAAGGCGCTGCAGAGCGACTTGGCCGCGATTCGCACTGGCCGCGCCTCACCGGCCCTACTGGATCGCGTGCAGGTCGATTATTTTGGTTCACCAACGCCTGTGAACCAACTCGCCGTTATCACTATTCCCGAACCGCGCCTGATCGCCATTCGCCCCTTTAGCCCCAGCGACATCGGCTTGATCCAGCGCGCTATCTTGAAATCCGACCTGGGGTTGACGCCCTCCAACGACGGCAGGGTCATCCGTCTGACGATCCCACAGCTAACAGAAGATCGCAGGCGGGATCTCAGCAAGCAGGTGGGACGACGCGTGGAGGAGGCCCGAGTGGCGGTTCGCAACGTACGCCGCGATGCGATTTCCGATCTGCGCGACTTCGAGAAAGAAGGTCTCATCACCGAAGATGATCTGCGACTTGGCTACGATAAAATCCAGGAACTTACAGACGAATACGTCAAGCGTATGGATGAAATTGGCGAAGCCAAAATCGCGGAGATCATGGAAGTTTAGGCGTTCACCGGGCATGAATGTCATGCACGTATCGAGAGGGTTCTATGGCCAAATCAACTAAACAGCGAGCGGAATCCCCTCTTACCCCCGGCGCGCCGGTCCCCCAGCATATTGGCATTATCATGGATGGCAATGGACGGTGGGCCAAGGCGCGGGGTCTGCCGCGGGCGATGGGGCATCGGGCCGGGACCAAAAACATCCGGCGGGTGCTGGAAGAAGCTGTCCGGCTGAAGATCCAGGTGTTGACGATTTACGCCTTCAGCACCGAGAATTGGGGACGGCCACGCGCCGAGGTGGGGCATTTGATGCGTTTGATTAGTCAAAGCATTCGGGATGAACTCGATGAGTTGGACGCCAACGGGGTGCAGATCCGGCACAGCGGACGGTTGAGCGGCGTAGACCCAAAGCTGGCGGAACAGATCCGCGCCGCCATCGAACGCACCAAGCATAATGATACGATCGTCCTCAATGTGGCGTTCAATTACGGCGGCCGCGCCGAAATCGTAGACGCCATCCGGCATATCATGCGGGACGGCATCGCACCGGACGAGGTCACGGAGGAGTTGATCAGCCGCTATCTCTACACGGCCGGTTTACCGGACCCGGACATGATCATTCGCACCGGCGGCGACTACCGGCTATCCAATTTTCTCACCTGGCAGGCGGCCTACGCCGAGTATTATTCGACGCCGACCTACTGGCCCGATTTCGATGAGGCCGAGTTGCAGCAAGCTGTCGCCGTGTTCCAGGGCCGAGATCGACGTTTTGGTCTTGTAAAATAGGAGTTCTGATGCTACGAGAACGCGTGCTGGCCGCCATTGTCCTTATCCCCATCGTCGTGCTCGTCGGCTGGCTGGGCGGCTGGTGGTTTACGGCTTTTGTCGCTATTTTCGCGACGGTGGCCGCATGGGAGTTGTTCACCATGATGGGCCGTAATGATTTTTACACGCCCGTCCTCTGGTTGGGGTTGATCATTGTCGCCCTGCTTATTCTGGAAAGCGGCCTTCAGCCCGCCAACGCGGAACGCTTTCAGGCGTTGTTGGTTCTCTCCATTCTCGTGGGCCTGACCGTCGCGCTGTTTCTCGACCGCCCTCATGCCTCCACCGATTGGCTCATCACGCTGGGAGGCGCTGTGTATCTGGGGATGACGCTGCGTTACCTGTCGCTGATGCGAGCGTTGGATCAGGGATTATGGTTGTTGGTGATTACGGCCATTACGGTGTGGATGACCGATTCCGGCGCGTATTTCATCGGCAAAAGCTTCGGCAGACACAAGCTGTGGCCCCGCATCAGCCCCAAAAAGACATGGGAAGGCTTATTTGGCGGCCTATTCGTGGGAACGCTCAGCGCCATCGCTCTGACGCTATGGCTCATCCCGGGCGCGCTCTGGTGGCAGGGAGCCGTTATCGGCGTCCTGGCCGGGATCGTCGGGCCGCTGGGTGATCTCAGCGAATCGTTGTTCAAACGACAGGTGGGTGCGAAGGATTCCTCGCATCTCATCCCCGGACATGGCGGCTTCTTCGACCGCATCGATTCCTTTATTTTCGTAGGGCCGGTGGTGTATGTGGTTGTGCACCTGTGGTGGGGCTGGTAGCCTGTCACACACTCAATCCACTTTGATGTAGGGGTGCAGTTTTTCCAGCGTCTTCTCCCCAATTCCCTTCACGCGTAGCAAGTCCTCGACGCTGCTGTATGGCCTCTCCTGGATAAGCAGCGCTGCGGTTTTGGGCCCTACGCCGGGCAGTGACTCCAATTCGGCGGCGGTGGCGGTATTCAAATCGATGGGTTCGTCGGGCAGATCGAATGTCTTGGTTCGGCTGCTGTCGGCGGCATCCTTGTCAGCGAGCGGCGGGGGCGGGGACTCCTCACCCCGGACGGGAACATAGATCTGTTCACCATCGGAAAGGGGGTGGGCGAGGTTGATGGCGATGAGATCGGCGTCTTCGTTGGCCCCGCCAGCTTCGCTGATGGCGTCTTCAACCAGGCTGTTGGGCGACAGGCGATAGACGCCCTGAGCGCGCACGGCGCCGCTCACGTAAACGCGCAGCGGCGCCGTGGTTGCTGTTGGTTCAGGAGCGCTGTTTTTGACGCCGATGGTGGGCGGAGGAAGGATCTCGATCGGCTGGGCCGGGGGACGCCGCAGACCGAAGAGAAAGGCCGCACCGAAAACGAGGATCCAGAAGGCGGAAGTGGCGATGATGGTGGGGATGTGACGACGAAAGTCAGCCATGTCTAAACATCTCCGATAACGTCAGCGTCGTACACTGGGCGGGTGACGCCGTCGTTTCGTCTCAACTATTTTTCTTCGTCGCGTATCACCGCCGGGCTGATCTTGGCG
>DUEF01000188.1 GCA_011176555.1 Caldilineae bacterium | reverse complement strand
GCTACGTGCATCCGGATGATAAAGAAGCGGTGATGGAGGCGGCGCAGGCGCATATCGACGGCAAAACGCCGGAATACTTCTTCGAACATCGCGTGTTGCACAAAGATGGCAGCGTGCGCTGGATGTTGGTGCGGGGCAAGGCGATCAGAGACGAGCAGGGAACTGCCGTGCGGCTGGTGGGCACGGACACCGACATCACAAGCCGCAAAGAGGCGGAAGTCAAGCTCGAACGGCAATTAAACTTTGAACGCGCCCTGGCTCAGGCCGCTCGCACATTGCTACAATTGCCGGAAAATAACGAGCACAGGCGAGCCATCCTGGATGAAGCACTGGCGTATCTGGTTTCGGCAGCCCAGGTTGATCGGGCGTTCATTTTCCAGACCTTCACAGACCCGGAGTTGGGGGAATGCATCGGTCTCATTGCTGAAGCCTGCGCACCCGGCGTCTATTCACATATCGAAAACGAGATCAACCGTCGCCTTCCAACCTCCGAGATCGTGCCAGCCTTCATAATCGAGTCCATGAAAGCCGGAAAACCGGTGGGAGGAGCAACGGCAGATCTGTGGAAGGAGCTTCCAGAAATCCGCGACCATCTCCTGCAACAACCCCTTCTTTCCATGCAGTGGTTCCCAATCTTCATCGAAGGACGCTGGTGGGGACATGTTGGATTTGATGATATGTACCATATGCGCGAATGGTCGGATGAGGAGATAGTTCTATTGCAAGCCGTGGCCGATATCTTCGGCAGCGCCCTTCAGCGCTGGCAGACGGAGCGGATTTTGCAGCAAGAACGGGATGCGTTGGAAACGCGAGTGGAGGAACGCACCGCGATTCTGGAACGTCGCCTGCGCATCGAGCGGGTGTTGGCCAGCGCAGCTGCCCATCTGATGGCCCGTGAGGACTTCGGCACGGCAATTGAACAATCTCTGAAAGAGATCGGCGAAGTGTTGGGCGCCACCGAGGTGCTGTTGGTGCAAGTCGACGTAGAATCCCGTCGGGTACTTGCCAAGTACCGCTGGCACCCTCCCGGAGTTGAGGAATGGTCGTTTCCTACTGGTGCTGCTGCCGACTGGTTCCGCAGGCAGATGCTTATGCGCAGTCCGCTCTACATCACCGATGTTGCGAGCTACTTCGAAAAAGGAGATGTGGTTGGAGATGCTCTGTTGTCATGGAACGTCCGGGCGCTGACGACTTACCCCCTGACGGTTGAAGATGAACTTGTTGGCATCTTCAATGTCAGCTTGCAACAGCCTTTGGCCGGCGATGATGCCACCGAAGTGATCGAGATGCTGGACATCATGGCCAATTTGCTCAACGGCCTGTTGCAACGACAGGTGCTGATCGAAAGCCGGGAGCGGCAGATACTGGCGCAAACGCGGCAGCTTTCGGCATTGCTGGATGCAGCGGTGCTGGATGTGGAAGGATCCGATCTCGCTGATGTGATCCGTCCCATTCTCGTCATGATCGCCGATCTGTCCCAATCCCAGACCGTTGCGGTCTATAGCCTGCGATCCGGCAACAGTTATGCTCTCGTCACCGACTACCGCACATCTTCCACATCCCTGTCATGGGACGCCACATTTCAACCTGATACGGCGCTGCTCGATCGTTTGACCACGCGCAAGGATCCCATTCTCCTGCACACGGCGGAACAGTTGCAGGCAATACCCATTTGCAAGAGGGATGATGACCCGGGCGCGGGTCTGATCGTGTCTACGAAACCCCAGATGAATTTTCAGAGCTTGCTGGTCTGTTACCGGGCGGAAGAGGAATTGTATTCACCCAATCAGGTGGCGCTGACGGTTGCCCTGGCCGACTACATGAGCACCATCGCCGAAAACTTTCTGCTGCGCCGTATGGCCGAGAGGACGGCTATCATCGAAGAACGGCAACGGCTGGCCCGAGATCTCCATGATTCGGTCAGCCAATCTCTTTACGGGGTGATGCTCTTTGCCCGGGCCGGACAGGATGCCCTGGAATCGGGGGCGGAGGAGGCGTTGGCAGTCGACTTGAACAAAGTCGAGGAGCACGCACTGCGAGCGCTGAAGGAGATGCGGTTGCTCCTGTATCAATTGCAGCCCGTGGCTCTGGAGCAGGGTGGGCTGGCGCTGGCGCTTCAGCAGCGTTTCGAGCAGGTGGAAAGAAGCCTTGACATCGAAACCATGATCGAGATCGATCCACGGATCTCGCTCTCCCGGCAGACCGAGGAGAGCCTCTACCGGCTTGCTTCCGAGGCGCTGAACAACGCCCTGAAGCACGCTGCTGCCACCAGGGTGAGTGTGCGCCTGGTGAAAGAGGCAGACGGCGTGGTTCTCACCATTCGCGATAACGGTCGCGGTTTCGATCCCGAGCAGAAGTCGACAGGGATGGGCCTGGCGAATATGGGCTTCCGCGCTGAAAAAGTGGGCGGCGTCCTCACTATCAAATCGGCTCCGGGACAGGGCACCGTGGTGCGGTGTGTAGGGGTGGATATTGGGGATTAGGAACTGGGTATTACTTGACCTCTGAAAAGTGATAGAATACCCAATACCTGGTATCCAACATCTCCTTACTTGCCCTTTTGTGTTTAGTTCGGCATAATAATTTTTATGGCTAACAAGATTCAAGTGTTGATCGTGGACGACCATCCCGTGGTGCGCGAAGGCCTCAGCGCCCTGCTATCGGCCGACAAGTACGGCGTGCAGGTCGTAGGACTTGCCCACGATGGCGAGGAGGCGATTGCTCGCGTCCGTGATCTTCTCCCGGATGTCATCATCATGGACATGGTGATGCCGCGCAAAGGCGGATTGGAAGCGATCGTGGAGATACTTGCCGAGCGCCCCGACTCCCGCATCCTCATGCTCACCAGCTACAGCGATGAGGAGGAGATCACGACGGCCATTCGAGCCGGGGCGCTGGGCTATTTGCGCAAGGATTCGTCGGTAGAGGAGCTGGTGCACGCCATCCGTAGCGTGGCCATGGGCCGCATGTCATTGCCGCCCGAACTGGCTCAGCGCATGCTATCGGGCCGGACGGCATCCGAGCCAATTTTGCAGGAGGGATTGACGGGCCGGGAGCTGGAGGTGCTGCGTTGCCTGGGCGAGGGGCTTTCCAACAGGGAAATCGGGGAACGATTGCACATCAGCACAGCCACGGTGCGATCCCATGTCAGCCATATCCTCGGGAAATTGGGCGTCAGCAATCGCACCCAGGCCGCGCTTTATGCTCGGGAACAGGGGCTAATCGACTGAATCTTTCCAGGTGCGACGCATCTGCTAACAAGACCATCTCATCCTTTTGGATGAGGCGGATCGTCCGAATGTTGGAGAGCGGGAATTAAAAAATCATCTTTTTCGCCGATGATTTCGCGGGGAAAAACGGGCATAATGAATATGGAAATTCCTGTTAAGCCTTTTGACAACATCATTCCGCGCACCGTTTTACTCGCGCCACCTACCACTTACCCCTACATCGGATTGATCGGGGCCCTGGCAATTCGACTCCCCTCTGCAATTGGCCGAAGTTTCAAACCGCCTCCAACCCAACAATCGCTCCCGAAAGGAGCCTATGATGAGATCTGAAACACAAGCCAATCAACAACCCACTTATGAACCACCCCACACCATCCACAAGGGCGAACTCAAGCAATTCGCCGGTTCGCCTTTAGGTGGTCGCCCCGACGGCAATCCCCTGGGCCTGCCAGATCAATAACCTGTTCTCCTCAAACCTGTGTGCTACATCATTCTCAAGGTGTAGCGCGCAGGAGTGCAGTCCTCCTTATTGTTAGTTAGATTGCGTGAGGGTGCGAGCCTCACCAAGATTCCCCTTTACCTATTTCACAACCACTAATCATTCCACCGAAAGGAGTATTACCAATGGAACTCATCCTTCAGTTCATCTTTTCCCTGCTGATCTCGGCTGTTATCATCTGGATTGTCGGCCGCTTGAATCTGGGACTGGAAGTCGATGGCTTCATGAGCGCCGTCTGGGCGGCTCTGGTCATCGCCATCGTTGCAGTTGTCGTCACATTTTTGTTCAACCTCATTCCCTTCGTCAAGGATCTGGGTAGCATGACGGGCTTGCTCGGTGCAATCATCGTCCTGGTCGTGAGCGCTATCGTCCTGATGATCAGCGACAAATTCCTCTCCGGTATGAAAGTCAATGGTTTCACCGGCGCCCTGATCGCTGCCGTCGCCATCGCCGTTCTGCACTGGCTGCTTACCTGGGGCGTCAGCCTCCTCACCTAATAATGACTGTATTCCCGCCGACCGGTCTCGCACACCGCTAGAAGGGAATACCAGCCATGAAAACAGCCATTGCATGCGATGGCTGTTTTTTTTGATCTTTTTATGCTGTGCTAACCACCGATGTACCGCCGACTGAAGCATAAAGACCGTCAACCGGATGTGAGTTGACATGCCTCAAAAGAAATAGGTACTGAGCCGTCCTGATATATGTTTACGCCTCCATAGTCAAGAAGGAGACGAAATATGGATCATTTCCGCAAACAGGGCGAGCAATTTCTACAAACTGGGTTGCCAATCAATGTCTTTTTTGCGATGCACCGCCTCATTTGTACGCCTGTCGCCTGGAAATTACTCGCCCCTCCCAGAAAATGGGTGATTGTGGTCCACAGGGGAGACGAATTCCCACCACCCGAGCAGGCAGAGGCGGCTGCTTCATCCCGGGAAACGGCTTCACGAACGACCAACGTCATGGGAATTGCTTGCCCCGGATGTAGCGACAGATCTGTCTTCAACCAAATTTGGAATTGGTGCGCCAGTGGGCTTTGGATAGATTGGCCTCTCATGTTATGATAAGTAAAGAGGGCTATTACAGCAATAAACGTATCTTCTCAATAAAATGGGGGCGACAGCCAAAGAAGATCAACTTTTGGCAAAAGTTGATCTCTCCCACCCTGGGATATTGAAAACATACCAATAAACGCCAACTTGGATATGAATGTCGCCTTCTATCCAACGTCCTGTAGGTTGATGAGACGATAATGCATTTTGACACGAGAGGTTTTTTGATCTCCGAGGAGGTAAGCCCATGACCATCTATCGAGATATTCGCACCCTCGTCGTCTCCGCCCCCGGCATTATGGGAGAATTGTTGCGGGCGATGTTGGCATCTTTCTCACAGATTACAATCGTCGGCTCTGCCACGGGATGACTTTCCGCCCGCAACATGGTGCGAGATCTGGCCCCCGATCTGGTGGTGATCGACGCCAATCTGCCTGAGCCAGAGGTACTGACCCTGTTGGAGAAGTTGAACAACGGCTCGTCTTCTCCCCGCGCGGTGATCTTCATCAACACCGCCAGCCAGAAGAGGCGGGCGGTGGCTGCGGGCGCAGACGCCGCTTTGTGGCGAAGCGACCCTTCCCAACTGCTGGTCGACACACTCTTTCAATTTCAGGCGAAGAGACAACCCACGTGACGACAACTAATCGATTCCATTCCCCACCCCACTTGTCGCCCACAACAGGTGACAACTCACTTCCAGGTCATGAGACCAAAGAACGCAACATGAACACCTCCATTTTTTCTCACAAATCAATTTTCGCCAAAATCGCAGGCGTCACCCCCTCGCCTTCATCCCTACAGATCACCGCTGTTATCAACCGGGTCACCAGCCATCCTATTCCCACAGGAGAATCGCTATGAAAATCCGTAGCGGCAGTTTGAAATCACTACTCCGAGCATTTATCGTGGCAACCATCGCCATTCTAATACTAACGACTGTAGCATTTGCCGGAGCGACATGGCACAGCACAAATGGGCCGAATTGGGACGGTTCCAATTGGGTGCTGACAGGTACAGCCACAATTACGAATCCACATCATCATGTCTGTATGGCTGTTTCTGTGCCAGATGGCCCAAACGCAGGAAACCACACCGTGAAATGCAGCGGCGTCAGCAATTTCACCTGTACGGTGGCAGGCAATAGCGTGGCGTCAAGCACAAGCCCTATCACCTGGAGCCTCTTCGCCGCCTCATCCACAGGCTGTGGTGGCAATACGACGACGGGGAGCCCTCCCACCGGTGGTGAATTTGGCCCAACAGGTCCCAATGCCGTCATCTTGCAATCGCTCAACGCCACCGCCACAGCGCCGGCAAACTGGCTGGTCGCAGCGCTTCTGGCCGGGTTTGCAACACTGGTCGGGGTGTACGTTCTACGCAAAAGGAGCCTATGATGAAACCTGAGACACACGCCAAACAACAACCCGTTTACGAAACACCCCGCATCACTCACAAGGGCCAGCTCAAGCAGTTCGCCGGTTCGCCTTTGGGCGGCCAACCTGACGGCAACCCCCTGGGTCTGCCCGGACAATAAGCATACGCCTCTCACCCATGCGCCGCCCGAATCGACGGCATACGAGTAGGGCGCAACCTGAAATAGCCACGCGTCCGGAGAAGGGACTGCTCTTCCCGGCTCATGGCCCGGCTTCGATACAACCGCTGGATAATCTGTAATATACAGGTAGCAGGTAGATTGGTTGGCCGTTTCCAATCCCCAATCCCCAATCTACCAATCTACCCAAAACCAGTATATTAAGCCCTGGAGTGAGCAATGCCCTACATAATTGAAGCAAAAGGATTACGAAAGCAATTTGGAGACTTTACGGCCGTGGATGGTGTTGACTTCAACATCAACCCCGGCGAGATCGTGGGCTTTCTCGGCCCCAACGGCGCCGGTAAAACCACGACCATTAAAATGATCACCGGCCTCCTGGAACCGGACGGCGGACACGCCCTTGTCACCGGCCTGGACATTCAGAAGGAACCGCTCAAGGCGAAAGCCCAATTCGCCTACGTGCCGGATACACCCAATCTGTACGGTAAATTGAAAGAGATCGAATACCTCCGTTTCATGGGGCAACTGTATCATGTACCCTCTGATCTGGCGGAAGAGCGTATCAAGCAACTGCTCGACCTGTTCGGCCTGACGGACAAAGCGGGCAATTACCTGGACGGATTCAGCCACGGTATGCAGCAAAAGGTAGCGATCATCGGGGCTCTGCTTCACGACCCCAAAGTCATTCTCATGGATGAACCCACCGTTGGCCTGGACCCCCGCTCCGCCCGCCTGGTCAAAGACCTGCTGGTGCAACACCGCGACAACGGCAATGCCATCTTTTTCTCCTCGCATATCCTCGAAATCGTCCAGAACATGTGCGACCGGGTGATCATCATCAACCACGGCGTAATCCTGGCCGATGCCCCGGTCGACGAACTACGAGAGATGCGAGGGGACCAATCACTCGAAGACATCTTCCTGGAACTGACGGGCGGCAAAGATGTCGATGACATGGTCAAGGAGTTAGGCAATGCTCGCTGACACCCTATTGCTCATTCGTCTCTACTGGACGATTGACCGCCGCGCCGATGGCGGCACGCGTCGTTCAAGCAAGATCATTCTGATCCTCGGCGTCCTGTTGGTCGTTGTTTTGTCAGGAGCGCTGGGTGTTTTTGCAGCCAGCCTGACAAAAGATACCTCGATCATCCGAATCAGAGCCGAGATTCTACCCGGCCTGTTGCTCACCGTTGTCTTGTTTGGCGTGATCTTCGTGGGCTTCAGCCAGGCGCTGCAAGCGCTCTACCTGAGTGATGATTTGGAGAAATTGCTGGTGGCGCCCGTTCGCTCCCGCGCGGTGATGACGGCCAAGCTGCTCAGCCGCATGCCGACGACCATATCCGTTCTCCTGCTGGCAACGATCCCCGCCCTGATAGGCTTCGGCATTGGCGTCGGTTCAGGGCCGCTTTACTACATCCTGGGCGTGCTGCTCATTCTGGTCACGCCCCTGTTTGGGATTTCGCTGGGCGCTTTGATCGCCATCTTCCTGGTACGGGTATTGCCGGCGCGCCGCCTGAATGAATGGGTCGGGGCGGCATCGATCGTGATCGGCCTCTTGCTATCCCTGCTGTTTTATCTGCCGACCCTGTTCGGCGGCGATAAGCAAGCGCTGGATGCCAAGTCACTGGCGGCGGTCGAGGGATTCATCAATCACATCGGTGATTTGCCACTGCCCTCCATCTGGGCTGGACGCGCCCTGGTGGCGTTTGGGCAAGGGCAGATGACGGCTTCTGCGATTGGGGCATTGATAACCTATCTCGCCATCACGGTCGGCCTGTTTCTGGTTGTGATATTGCTGGCGGACCGGCTCTATCTGTCCGGCTGGCTGCGCATGCAGAGTTCGGGCGCTGCGTCGCAGGATATTGGCGAACAGCCCGGCGTGTTCGGCCGAAATTCCCTCGATTTCATTCTTGGCTACAAAGATTGGCTGCTGCGTATTCGTGACCCGCGCATGCTGGCTACGCTGTTCACTGCGGTCATCATGGTCGGGTTCGCCCTGTTCATGATGCTGCGCCCAGGGGATGATGGTTCCTCCTTGTTCGGGATATCCGAGGCGTTAGAGGGAGATGGCGTCAATCTCTTATCAACCGGCGTGATCATCTCAGGCCTGATCTATTTCGCCGGCTATCTGGCTTTTACGCGTTTGGCAGTGACCTCTTTGTCGATAGAAAGAAGCGCTTTTTACATTCTCAAGACGGCGCCCATTAGCGCCAGCCAGTTGTTACGAGCCAAAACATTCGGCATTTTCCTGCCCTATGCGGCCCTGGCGACGATTTCCATGTTTGTGACGCTGTTCATCATGAAGTTCAGTCTGATCTGGATGCCATTTGGCCTGCTGGTCATCTTAATCATGGGCTATGGCCTGTTTTCTTTCCTGGTCTCCCTCGGCTTTCTTTACCCCAACTTTGAGTGGGAAGACCCGCGTCGCATGTCGAACCGTAAGTCGTCAATCCCAAGCCTGGTTGGCTCGTTTGGCTATAGCATCGTAGCCATCATCATCGTCATGGCGACCTATTTAGTCGCAAACGAAACGCCTTCATTGGCCATTCCCGCCGTGATCATGGGCCTGGCCTTGCTGGCGGGCGGCACCTGGTTTTTCGTGCAGTGGTGCACCAATCGCGTGGAGAAAGCCTGGCCTCGCATTGGCGCCAATTGACGCAGTTGTTCATGCAA
Organism: Caldilineae bacterium; assembly: GCA_011176555.1. Taxonomy (GTDB): domain Bacteria; phylum Chloroflexota; class Anaerolineae; order J102; family J102; genus DUEF01. Next base: position 1,200 of record DUEF01000188.1, on the reverse strand, counting down.
GAAAAATTATACGAGGATAAAGGAGACAAACGATGAAAATATGTGACTGCTAACACCGCCTTTCTTTATCCGCAGATTGCCCAGATTATTTAGATTTTTGTTTTTAATCTGCAAAATCTACGAAATCTGCGGATAAGAACAGAATAACCTTAGCAGTTACAACAACCTAAACTGTCCATAACGACAGTCAACCACTATCTCTTCAAAACCTCACCACCATTTTAACAAAAGGAGTACTACAATGGATTTTATTACAGCACTAATTGGCTCGGCGATTGGCGCGGTCATCGCCGGCGTAATCATTTGGATAATCAGCAAACTCAAATTGGGATTGGAAGTGGACAACTTTGGCTGGGCGATCATCGCCGGTGTGCTCATCGGCGTGATCACCAATTTCGTCCTGTCATTCATGACCGACTTCGGCGGCTGGGGCGGCTTCCTTGTTCACCTGATCGTGTCCGCCGGCGTGATTTACGGCAGCGGTTACCTCTTAAAGGGTCTGAGGGTGAGTGGATATCTGGGCGCGTTGATCGCCGCTCTGGCTATCGCTGTCGTGAACTGGCTGGCCACCTGGCTGCTCGGAAGTCTGGTATAGTCAGCTCATAGTCCCGACATTAAAAACGAGGCGATTGATGACTGGCCGCCACGTTTTATTGTGATTTTAGCCCTGCCTCCAGCATTGGCGTCACCTCCAACAATCAACAAGAAACACCAACACGAATGCCGTTCCTTTCGGATCCCCTACGCAAGGAACGGCTCACACACTGAAAAAGGATCATCACCATGAGTAAAGTCTATCTCGAAGTATCTCTTGCTCCCGACCGCCTGTTGGGACATGTCAAAGAAAATGGAAACGTCTATCGCAGCGATGTCGGTCTCGACGATAAGATCGGCCATGTACATCTGAAATCAGGCAAGGTCTATGCCCGACGCCTGGGCGCAGACAAGAAGGTCGGGCATGTGGACCTGGACAATGGTCGAGTCTACGCCACCAGGGTCGGCCCGGACAAGTATGTGGGCCGAGTGAAGGAGGACGGCACGATGCACCGAGACAAATCTCTGGCTCCTGACGACTATGTGGGAAAAGTAAATCCCTTTATCTCATTCGCCCATTCGGCCGCTGCCATGCTTCTGCTGGTGCTGCCGGCCCTGGAAACGCAGGCTTACAACGCTAAGTAGTCGTCTAGAATTAACCTCCGG
>DUEF01000187.1 GCA_011176555.1 Caldilineae bacterium | reverse complement strand
TTTACTGGTTTCCCGGCCTACAAATCCTATGACTCACAAAGAACGGGTGCTGCGAGCCCTCACACACCAGGCAGTAGACCGCCTGCCCACGCAGATCAATTACACGGCGGCGATGGGAGCGCTCCTGTCGTCTCATCTAGGGGTGGCGGTGGCGGATTTGCCCCGACGCCTGGACAACCACCTGCTGCGGGTCGATCTCTCGCATCGCGGCCATCTCAGCGCCGACGGTCTGGCCCGTTTCGATTGGTGGGGCGTGGGATGGGACACGCAGGAAGAGGGCTACTGGCCCCGCGTCAGTCCCCTGGCGATAAACCGTGACCTCGACCAATTCGCCTGGCCCGACCCTCGTGCTGCTTCCCTGCTCGATGACGCCGCCCGCGCGCTTGCCGCCGACGACGGCGAGCATTTCATCATCCCCAACCTTGGTTTCGTCCTATTCGAGCGGGCCTGGGCGCTGCGAGGATTCGAACAACTCAGCATCGACATGATGCTCAAACCGCTCTACGTCGAAGAGTTGCTGGAGCGGATCACCGAAATCCAGTTGGCGCTGATTCATCGCTACATCGCTCTGGGCGTGGATGGCGGGTATTTTGGCGACGATTACGGTGCACAAAAACACCTGCTCTTTTCGCCTAAATTGTGGCGGCAGATGATCAAACCCCGCCTGGCCCGGCTGTTCACTCCGTTCCGCGCGGCGGGGCTGCCCATCCTCATGCACTCGGACGGCGACATCGCCGAAATCCTGCCCGATCTGGTGGAAATCGGGCTGACGACCTTCAATCCTGTGCAGCCGGAAGTGATCGATCACGCCTGGTTGCGGCGAACCTTCGGCGAAAACCTGAGCTATTACGGCGGCGTCTCCACGCAGACGGTGTTACCCTCCGGCTCCCCGGCCGAAGTCAAAGCCGCGGCCTATCGCTGCCTGGAAACCCTGGCCCCGAACCACACCGGCCTGATGCTGGCCCCCTCCCACCGCATGATGAGCGATATCCCCATGCGAAACGTGGATGCGTTGTTGGCGGTGTTTGAGGAGTTGGCGCATCTGTGAAGCGTCCAGGCGAATCCGTGATCCGGCGGGTCGAGTCTGAAACCCGCCGGATCACGGATTCATCTGGACACGGAAGGTAAAACCATGAATGACCAAGCTAGAAAAACGAAGATGATCGCCGCATTCGAAGAACGATTCGGCGCTGCGCCCGAGCTGTGGTCTCGCGCCCCGGGCCGGGTCGATCTCATGGGCAGCCACACCGACTACAACATGGGTTTCGTGATGACCATGACCGTCGACCGGGACACGTGGATCGCCGCCCGGCCCCGGGACGACGGAAAAGTCGCCATCGCCTCCCTGAACGTCGCTGGCGGCGGCGAATTCGATCTGGCGCACATCACGCCCGCTGAGGATGCGCCCTGGACGAATTACGTGCGCGGCGTGGCCTGGGCGTTGCAGCAGGCCGGGATTCAGAATCTGGTCGGGTTCGACGGCCTCGTTCACAGCACGATCCCGTTCGGCAGCGGCTTGAGTTCCTCGGCCGCGCTGGAAATCGCCACAGCGGTCATGTTCCAACTGACCGGCGACTTCGAGCTGGACCCGGTGGAGATGGCGTTGCTGGCGCAAAAAGCGGAAAACGACTTCGTCGGCGTCAATTGCGGCATCCTCGACCAATACAGTTCGGCCATGGGCCAGGCGGCTTCCGCCCTGCTGCTGGACTGCCGCGACCTCAGCAGTCATCCCGTCCCCATCGCCAGCGGCCTGAACGTGGTGATCTGCGACACGCGGGCGCAGCGCAATTTGGCGGGCTCCGAGTACGGCGAGCGCCGCACCCAATGCGAGGAGGGCGTGCGCCTGCTGCAAGCGTTCTATCCTGACATCCGGGCGCTGCGCGATGTCTCGCTGCCGCAGTTCGCCGCCCACGAGCAGGCGCTACCCGAGGTGGTCGCCAAACGCTGCCGTTTCGTGATCGAGGAGAACCAGCGCGTGCTCGACCTGGCCGAAATCCTGCCCTACGGTGACGCCACGGCGCTGAGCGAGTTGTTCGCCGCCTCCTGGGCCGGGGCCAGAGACCTGTACGAGATCAGCGCGCCGGCCATGGAAGCGATGATGAAAGCGATGCTCAGCGCGCCCGGCGTGATCGCCGCCCGGCAGGCGGGAGCAGGCTTTGGCGGCTGCATGGTGGCGCTGGTCGGCGACGGCGCTATCGACGATTTCGCCCGCCACGTCGCAGCCGTCTATCAGGCCGACACGGGCATCCACCCCAGCGTGTACGCGGTCGTGGCCGCGGCGGGGGCGGGGGTGGTGGAAGCGTGATGCGCTATCCTCGCCGCCAATCCCTAAGAGGTAGAGAAAAATGGGGGGAATTCGGGAGAGGAATGCGGGGAGACGTTCCCTCATCCCCGCCCGATGTTCGGGAACAGATTAGCAGTGGGAGAATGAGGGGCAGTTGTGAGCCGGGAGCCATTCTACATCCTGTTTTGCACTTAAGCCAGTGGTACAGTTTTCGGGGACCCTCATACTTGTCAATCTTGCCGCTTACAAGATAACATTCATCATCATGGATGTTTCACCCATTACTGAATCGCTTTACATCGCCGCCAACCCCCGAGCGGATGTCGTCGAAAGCATACAACAGTTGGGCGTGCGGATGGTGATCTCCATGATCGCTATCCGCCCCACGCGGGCGTTCTTCCGACGCCCCTTCAAATTGCTGATCCTGCCCACCGCCGACGACCCCCGGTTGCCTATCCCGCTCTTTGCGCTAAAATACGGCGTGAAACGCGCGCTGCCTGTGATCGAGCAGGGTGATGGCGTGCTGGTCTACTGCCGAGAAGGACGACATCGTAGCGTAGCTATGGCGGCGTGCATCCTGATCGGTTTGGGCTACACTGCCGACGACGCCATGGCTCTCATCACTGCAAAACGGGAAGTTGCCGACCCCCACGCCCCGCATATCGAGAAACAAATCCGCAAATACGAACGCTGGCGGGAAGAGCATCGGCGCAAGGAGAACAGTACATGAAGATCGAGCGAGCGCACATCATCATCAATCCGGCATCCGGCCAACCAAAACCAGTGCTTCACACCATCAACTCGATTTTCCACGCGGCAGGCGTTGATTGGAAAATCACTATTACCAAACACGGCGGAGACGCCCACCGTTCTGCGCAGGAAGCGGTGGCGGCTGGCGTCGATGTCATTGCAGTCTATGGCGGGGACGGCACAGTGATGGAGGTGGCCAGCGGCCTGATCGGAACCGGCGCGCCCATGGCGATCTTGCCCGGCGGCACGGCCAATGTCGTATCGGTGGAGCTGGGCATTCCCAAGAACCTGCCGGAGGCATGCAAACTGATCGTCAATGAAAACAACAGCGTCAGGGCCATCGATGTTGGCTTCTCTGAGGGGAAATACTTCTTGCACCGCGTCGGGCTGGGCATGTCGGCCGAGAAGGTGAAAGGAGCGACGCGAGAACTGAAAGATCGTTTCGGCATTTTGGCCTATACCATTGCCGGGTTGAATGTGTTGAAAGATCCGCCTATGGCCCACTATCATTTCACGTTGGATGGCGAAACAATCGAGGCGGATGGCATCTCCTGCATTGTCGCCAATTCTGGCAACATGGGCATGCAAGGCTTTTCCATGGCCAAAACCGTAAGCATCAGCGATGGCCTGCTTGACGTTTTCCTCGTCCGCGACCGAAGCATCGTCTCCATTGCATCCTCTGCCGCCAGCGTTGCCGATTTAACACTCAATACTGACGCTTTACAACATTGGCAAGCGCGCGATATCACCATCGACGCCACGCCGCCCCAGTCCACCCAGGGCGATGGTGAGGTGTGGGATAACACGCCGATTCGTATTTCCGTACTTCCTCATGCCGTGAATGTGATCGTCAGCCCACCAGCCTAACGCACGACTACCGGAGAAATAACCCGCCATGTGCCATCATCAACATCGCACGATTGCTCGCCAACGGATGCTCAGCCTGCTTACTCTGGTTGCGCTGCTCATTTCGGTTCTGAGCACGCCTGTTTTTGCACAAGATAGCGGCTCGATCCAGGTGATCGAGGGGAATCTACAAAAGGGGCAAAGCCATTTCTATACCTTGCCCGACCTGAAAATGCTGCAAAAGGTGTACGTTCTCGTCGAATCGACTTCTGGCAACCTGGATCCGTTCGCAGCATTGGCCGACATAACCCTGGATCGAGAGCAAGTGTCCCAGGAATTCGGCGCTGATGTCGAAAAAGCCATCGCCGAAGGACGGGATCCATTGACTGTGATCCCGGAAGTGGCCAACCATTTTTTCCTGAAATGGGATGACGACAGCGGCCCGGGATACACGGCGATGTTCGAGTATCTCATTCCCACCAATGGCGTCTACCAATTGATCATTTTTGATTCGCCCGGTCAAAGCACCTTCGGCGACTACCGCCTGACCATTGGCCTCGATGCCCCTGAGGCATTGTCTGGAAAGGCTGCGCCGCGGGGCGAGGCCATTGCCTTCCTGGACACAACCGGCGATAAAACCAATGTAGCCGTGCAAGAAACGAGGGGAGAACTGACCGAGAGCCGCACCTCTACGTTCCATACGGTGCAAGACCTGAAAGCAGGTGACACGCTTTACGCTTATGTCAAAACGACAGATGGCGATCTGCACCCCATCCTCTTACTCGAAGATTTCGGCGGCAAAGCGCTGGCCACCGCAAACTTCTCCGGCGCACAGCAGGTTGCATCACTGCAGCACACGGTCGATGAAGATGTCAGCAATTATCATATCCGCATCATCGCCGGAAAAGGTGAATCGGGAACAACCACCGGCTCCTACACGCTGTTGGTCGGGATCAACGAACCATCCGTGCTGACGGGTTCTCTCACCCAGACAGCGGGCGTCGCCCTGCACGAGCCCACCCAGGTGCTGGTTGGGATCAAAATGGACCAGATCACCGGCGTGGATCAGAAGGCGGAGAATTTCGGCATTGCCGCGACCCTGCAGATGGAGTGGAACGATCCCGGTTTGGCATTCAGCCCTGACGAATGCGATTGTCGGTTCAAACAAATGAACGTCGGAGCCTTCGAGAAACTGATCGCAGATAAGGATCTCACCTGGCCGGAATTCATTCTCTTCAACCAGCAAGGACGAAGAGACGCTCAAAGTCAAACGGTGGTGCTCACGCCTACCGGTAGAACCATCTACTACGAACGCTTTTCCGCCACGCTCCAGGCGCCCGATTTCAACTTTCGCAACTTCCCTTTCGACACCCAGCAATTCTACATCCGAGTGCGGTCGGTGCTGCCTGATGAGTACTACACCTACTCGGAACTGCCGGACTTCAGCGGGCTCGGCGATCAACTGGGCGAGGAAGAGTGGATCATAGAAGACTACCAGGTCGAAACAACTTTGGAGGATGGCAACGCCCAGTTCTCTTTTGGCTTCCAATCTTCACGGCACCTCCTCTACTACGTCTCCCGCGTTTTCATCCCCATCTTCATCATCATTCTGGTCTCCTGGTTCACCTTCTTCCTCAAGGATTACGGCAAGCGCGTGGACGTAGCCAGCGGCAACCTGTTGGTTTTCATCGCCTTCAACTGGACCATTTCCGGTGATTTGCCGCGTTTGGGCTATGTCACCTTCCTGGATGCGCTCATCGTTAGCACCTTCATCATTACGGGCGTCGTCGTCGTCTTCAATGTCTGGCTCAAACGTCTGGAAGTGAACCAGAAGGAATCGTGGGCCCAAACCATCGACAAATACAGCATTTGGCTTTACCCCATCCTGTATGTCGCTTCCTTTGCTTTCGTGTGGTGGTTCTTTGTTTGAGGCCCCACCGAAAAAACAACAACGAACCAGACTATGCGGCCAGTTAGTATCGTAGGCATCGGACAAATTCCAGTCAGAAAACGGCACGAGAAAAGCATCCGTCAGATGGGGGCGGAAGTGGTGCGCCTGGCCATGTCGGACGCCGAAGTAGACCGCGTTGATGCTCTCTTCAACGGCAACATGCTCAGCGATGAGTTGCAGGGGCAGAAACACATCGCCTCACTCATCGCCGATGAAGCTGGCTTACATGGCATCGAGGCGCTGGATGTGCGAGCCGCGACGGGCACAGGCGCTGCGGCGCTGCGGATGGCATACCTTGCCGTCGCCAGTGAAGAGGCGGATCTAGCCGTGGCTGTGGGCGTCGAAAAAATGAGCGATGGCGTGCCCACGCCTGTCATCGCCAAAGCGCTCGACGCCGAACAAGAGGTAGTGAACGGCGACACGCTGATCAGCAAAAATGCTGAACTGATGCGGCTGTACCGTGAACACTTCGGCGCGCCCAAGGACGCCTTCGTCAACTTCGCGGTCAATGCCCATAAAAATGCGCAAAACAACCCCAATGCCCTGTTCAAGAACAAACTCGTGACCGCCGAAGAAGTTCTCAACTCGCGCATGGTCAGTTATCCCATCCGCCTGTTTGATAGCTCGCCCATTTGTGATGGCGCCGCCGCCGTAGTGCTCGCGCCCACGGGCGAAGCCCGCGCCTACACGCGCGAGTCCGTACGGATGCTCGCCTCCAGCGTCGCCACCGATCGTTTTCGCATCAGCGACCGCGACAACCCTCTCTTCCTGGAAGCGGCGCATGTCTCAGCGCAGAAAGCTTTCCGCCGCGCCAACGTGCACCGGGACGACATCGACTTTTTCGAGTTGCACGACGCTTTCAGCATCATGGCCACCATGTTGTTGGAGGCGGTTGGCTATGCGCGGCCAGGCGAGGGCTGGCGACTGGCCGCGGAGATGGAAATCGCGCTAGATGGATGCATCCCCATCGCCACCCAGGGCGGACTCAAAGCCAGGGGGCATCCCATTGGAGCCACTGCTCTCTACCAGGCTTGTGAAATCACCCTGCAACTGACGGGAAAGGCCGGCGTCAATCAACTCGACTCGCCCTCGGTGGCGATGATGCAGAGCGTAGGTGGGGCTGGCACAACCATCATCACCCACATTTTCGGCGTATAAAGCTTAACGGGAAACACGTCTGAACGTGCACTGAACGGTAACTCGTGTATAATACTGTCCAACCGGATAACGACGCTCGGGAAACACCCTACAGACCGCTCAATTGACAGCAGAGCCAATGACAGCAAACGACAGCACCCCACCCACCACGGTATTGGGACAACACAGCCCGCTGGCGAGAAAGCATTCATTGACGCTGGTGGTGGGCTTCGCCCTCATTGTCCTGATTGGCGCAATCCTGCTCCGTCTTCCCATCGCAGGCTCCCATCGCACGCTGAC
>DUEF01000186.1 GCA_011176555.1 Caldilineae bacterium | reverse complement strand
TTCGTGGCTGCCCTGGCGCAAATCCGCCGCGGCGGAAACCGAAACCAACGGTGCGGGCAAGGAGAGAAACGACACCCCCGCCGCCGGAAAGAAGAAAAAGAAACCGCTCGTCGTCGCCGTGGATCATGTCACATTCGAGGTGCGGCCCGGCGAGATCTTCGGCGTGCTGGGTCCCAACGGCAGCGGCAAGTCCACCCTGATCCGCCTGATGTCCACCCTGTTGCTGCCTGATGGCGGCGCTATCGAGATCTTCGGACGCGACGTGGTGCAGGAGCCGATGGCCGTGCAGCGCATGATCAACCGCGTCTCGGTCGAAGCCAGTTTCTTCAAGAAGCTGTCGCCGATGGAGAACCTGTTGTACGGCGCTCGCCTATACGGACTGGATGGCCGGGAGACGCGCAAACAGGTCGGAGTCATCCTCAAACGGTTGGGCCTGGAAGAACGGTCGGTGCACAGCCCCATGGAGCAGATGTCGCGGGGGATGCAGCAGAAAGTCGCTATCGCCCGCGCTTTGCTCTCCCGTCCTCGCGTGCTCTTGCTCGACGAACCCACCACCGGCCTCGATCCCCGCTCCAAACGCGAAGTCCAGGCCGTAGTGCGCGAGCTCCAGGAACAGGACAACACCACCATCCTCCTCACCACCCACGACATGACCGAAGCGGAAAACCTCTGCGACCGCATCGCCATCATGGACAAGGGCAAAGTCGTGGCCCTGGACACGCCAGCCAACCTGCGAGCGCTCGTCCCCGGTAAAAACGGCGAGCAAGCGACGTTGGAGGATGTGTTCCTGGAGTTGACAGGACGGCAACTCAGCAACGAAGAAGCGTAGGGGCGACCGGCCGGTCGCCCCTACCCTCCACCATCAGAGAGAATCACCATGTCTACCATAACCACCGCAACCCACCAACTCCGAGCCTCCTACGCCTTTGTGGAGCGCAATGCCAACCTGGTCAAGCGCTACTGGTCGTGGGAGATCGTCTGGCTTACCTACTCCATCGCCAACGCCCTCTCGGTCAGCTTTATCGGCCTGGGCATGGAACAACTGAGCGGGCCATCCGCCAACATCGACGGCGCGCAAATGGCCCTGTACCTGATCGTCGGCACGCTGGTCTGGCACTTCCTCTCGGTCATCTTCTACTGGATCACCGACGTGATCAGCATCGAGCGCTGGGAGGGAACCATCGAGTACACGCTGATGGCGCCGATCCATCGCATCACCCACATGGCGGGCCAGACCTTTTTCGCCGTGCTCTACAGCATGATCTTCAACACCATCATCCTCGTGGTGGCTGTGCTGCTGTTCGACATCGACCTCAGCCACGCCAATCTCTGGGGCAGCGTCCTCATGCTGTTGGCGGGCAGCCTCAGTTTCATCGGCATCAGCATCACCGCCTCGACCCTGCCACTGCTCTTTCCCGAACGCGGCTCCCAGATGACCCATGTCATCATCGCGGTGATGTTGTTGATCTCGGGCGTGTACTATCCCATTTCAGTCCTGCCCACTCTCTTGCAAAAGCTGGCCGTGTTCAGCCCCGCCACCTACGTGCTGGTGGGCGTACGCGCCGCCCTGCTCGATGGCGCGTCCACCCGCTCGCTGTGGCCCAACATCTGGCCGGTGCTGCTGATGGGCGCCATCGCCATCCCCGCGGGTTTGCAGATCTTCGGCGTAGCCGAACGTTACGCCAAACGCACGGGCAAGCTGCATCGCAACGGTTAACCGTAGGGGCGACCGGCCGGTCGCCCCTACCCCACCACCAAATGAAATCATCATGACAACCAATAACCATTTACCCCAGCCACCGAATACATCCGAATACACTTTCCGTCCCGCCCGGCGGGAAGACGCGCCCGCCATTTTCCAGATGATGCTCGACATCGACGTCCACGACAATCGCACCTGGGCCGGCACCCTGGCCGACACCGAAAAAGAATTCGACGACCCGAATGTCAATGTCGAGACCGACACCCTGGCCGCGTTCACCGCCGACGGCCAGGTGGCGGCGCTGGCCTGGCTCTACGCCCCGCCCGAACCCGGAGAAGAGCACCTGGTCTTCCTCTGGAACAACTTCCATCCCGACCACCGCGCCAACGACCTGGCCGATGCCATCATGGATTGGGCGGAAGCGCGCGGCCGCCAGATCCTGGCCGAGCGCCCCCGCGACCGGCCCCATGTCCTGCGCATCAGTTGCATGGCGCACAACGCCTACCGCAAAGAACTACACACCCGACATGGCTTCGAGCCGGTGCGCTATTTCTTCGAGATGCGGCGGGACTTGAGCGAACCGATCGCCGCCGTGGCCCTGCCGCCGGGCATTGTCATCCGGCCGTGGGAGCCTGAACTCGACCAGCGCACTTACGAGGCCTTCGAGGAGGCATTCCAGGATCACTGGGGCCAAGCGCCCGTGAGCAAAGACGTCTGGGACATGTTCATGGTCGGGCGTGAAAGCTTCCGGCCGGACCTGTCCTTCGTGATCCTGGATGGCGAGGAGGTCGCCGGCTTCACGTTGAACTATCTCAGCCCCGAAGAAAACAAGCGTAACGGCATCCAGGAAGCCTGGGTCGGCGACTTGGGCGTGCGCCGCCGCTGGCGCAAGCGTGGCTTCGCCACGGCCCTGCTCAACCAATCGATGCGCGCCTTCGCCGCCGAAGGCATGGACTACGCCAGCCTGGGCGTGGA
>DUEF01000185.1 GCA_011176555.1 Caldilineae bacterium | reverse complement strand
CGGGCACTTCGATGCGGATGGTGACATCACCGGTGGCGTCGATGCCCTCGGTCACGGCCTGCACCAGGAATTCCGTGAGGATGTTGGGCACTTGCACGATGCGGTTGATGCCCTGATAGACCGAATCGACGGGGCCTGTGCCGAAACCGGCGTCGGTGACGACCTCACCGGTGTCGCTGTTCCGCAAAGTGACAACCGCCGTGGGGATGACGTTGCTGCCGCATTGCACCTGCACATCGATCAACTCCCAGGCCTCCCTGGGCTGGAAGACCTCATCCCCCACCAACGCCTCGATATCGGCGTCGCTGACGGTTTTCTTCTTGTCAGCCACTTCCTTGAAACGCTGGAAAGCCTTGTTCAGTTCCTCATCATCCAGGTGATAGCCCATCTCCTGAAGACGCACCCGGAACGCATGCCGGCCAGAATGTTTGCCCAACACCAACTGACTATGGCTCAGGCCGATGGTGTCGGCGTCCATGATCTCGTAGGTGCGCTTGTTCTTGAGCATGCCGTCCTGGTGGATGCCCGCTTCATGGGCGAAGGCGTTGGCCCCGACGATAGCCTTGTTGGGCTGAATGACCATGCCGGTGTAGCGGCTGACCATGTCGGAGGTGCGATGAATCTCGTGGGTGATGATGTTGGAGTCCAGTTCGTAGACCGGTTGGCGCACGTGCAGCGCCATCGCCACCTCTTCCAAACTGGTGTTCCCCGCGCGTTCGCCGATGCCGTTTAGCGTCACCTCGACCTGACGAGCGCCGTTCTGGATCCCGGCCATGGTGTTGGCGGTGGCCAGGCCCAGATCGTCGTGGCAATGCACGGAAATGATGACATCCTTGGCCCCGGGCGTATGCTCGCGGATGTCGTAGATCAACCGGCCAAATTCCTCCGGCGTGATGTAGCCCACGGTGTCGGGGATGTTGATGGTGGTGGCTCCGGCGGCGATGGCTGCGCCCACCACTTTGTAGAGGAAGTGGGGTTGGCTTCGCCCCGCGTCTTCGGGGCTGAATTCCACATCGGCGCAATAGGATTTGGCGTAAGCGACCATTTCGCTCGTGCGCTCCACCACCTGTTCGGGCGTCATGCGCAGCTTATGCTCCATGTGCACCGGCGAAGTGGCGAGAAAGGTGTGAATGCGAGGGTGTTTGGCGTGTTTCACCGCTTCCCAGGCCGCGTCGATGTCGGATTTGTTGGCGCGGGCCAGGCCGCAAATCACAGGCGGCTCGGCCGGATTGCCGCGCTTATCCACGCGCATCTCTCGCCCCACCGTCTGGGCGATCTGCCGTACGGCGTCCAGGTCGCCGGGTGAGGCTGCGGGGAAGCCCGCTTCGATGATGTCGACGCCGAGGCGGGCGAGTTGACGGGCGATATCGAGTTTTTCCTGCGTGTTCAGTGTGGCCCCGGGCGATTGCTCGCCATCGCGCAGGGTGGTGTCGAAGAATAGGACCTTTTCGGGGCCGATAACAGGGGGTTCAGACATGGGGACTCCTCAAACACGAACCGGATCCAACCACGGCATCATCTCGCGCAGTTCCTTGCCGACCTGCTCGATCTGATGCTCGCGCTCGGCTGCGCGGCGGGCGTTGAAGTTGGGGCGACCTTTGGCGTTCTCTTCGATCCACTCTTCGGCATAAGCGCCGGACTGGATGTCGGCCAGGACTTCTTTCATCGCGGCCCGCGATTGCTCGTTGATGATGCGTTTGCCTGCGTGATAGTCGCCATGCTCGGCGGTGTCGCTGACGCTGTAACGCATGTAGGTCAGGCCGCCGCGATAGAACAGATCGACAATCAGTTTCATCTCGTGCATACACTCGAAATACGCCACTTCGGGCTGATAACCCGCCTCGACCAGCGTCTCGAACCCGGCCTTGATCAGCTCGCTCACGCCGCCGCAGAGCACCGATTGCTCGCCGAACAAATCGGTCTCGGTTTCTTCGGCGAAAGTCGTTTTCAGAGCGCCGGCGCGGGTGCCGCCTACGCCTTTGGCGTACGCCAGACAATCTTCCCAAGCGTGGCCGCTGGCATCCTGATACACCGCCACCAGCACAGGCGTGCCCACGCCCTCCACGAAAAGCTCCCTCATGCGGTGGCCGGGCGCTTTGGGCGCAACCATGCTCACATCGACGAAGGCGGGGGGCATGATTTGTCCGAAACGAATGTTGAAGCCATGCCCGAACATCAACGTATCTCCGGGCTTGAGGTAGGGCTCGATCGCCTCTTTGTAGACGGCGGCCTGTTTGGTATCGGGAATGAGCACCATAATCACGTCGGCCTCTTCGCAAGCCTGGGCGACGGGAACCACGCGCAAGCCTGCGGTTTCAGCCTTCTGCCAGGAGTCAGAGCCTTCGTACAGGCCCACGCGCACATCCACGCCACTGTCTTGCAGGCTGAGGGCGTGGGCGTGACCCTGGCTGCCGTACCCAAGCACAGCCACTTTGCGGTTCTGAATGCGATTGAGATCGGCGTCTTTGTCGTAATAGATGGTTGCCATGAGAGAATATTTTCCTTTTTTGATAATTTGGTGAACGAATATGAGTGGGGGTGTTTGGATATAGGGTATTCGATATTGGATATTGGGTATTGGGTGCACGGATGTCTGGCGCGCAACCCAATATCTAATACCCAATATCTGATTTACAATGCCGCTTTCCGCTTGCGTTTGCCATTGCCGTTGCGGCCAGCATGGCCGCGGGTCATGGCCACGGCGCCGGTGCGAACCATCTCCAGCACCTGGTAGTTGGAAAGCAATTCGATCAAGCTCTCAACTCGATCTTCAGCGCCAACGGCCTGCACGACCACCGAGTCCATGCTCATATCGACGATGTTGGCCCGGTAGATATCGACAATCTGCATGATTTCACTGCGCGTCTTGCCATCGACTTTGATGCGAATCAGGGCCATCTCGCGCTTGATGGCGGGTTTGTGCGTGATGTCTTCCACCTTGGTGACATTGACGAGCTTGTAGAGTTGCTTGACGGCCTGATCCACCATGCGATTGTCACCATCGACCACAAAGGTGAGACGGCTGATGCCGGGCGTCTCACTGTGCCCGACCGTCAGGCTTTCGATATTGAAATTACGACGACGGAACATCCCCACCACCCGATTGAGCACACCGGGCTTGTCTTCCAACCAGGCGATGAGGGTGTGTTTATGAAATTCCAATTCTTGCGTTGATGCGTACATGATTTGGTTCCTCGAATGAAAAATAATGATCAAGGATTAAAGATTAAGGCGGCTAACGGATGAGTTTCTTCAATAGTCTTTAATCTTTAATCTTTAATAATGAATCTTTGCTACTTCTCTACCAAGCCGGCGAGATGCCGCTGGGGCCTTGCACGATCTGGCGGCGCAGGAGATCGTCCACAGCAGCGCCGGGAGCGACCATGGGATAGACGTTGACCTCTTCCTTCACCTGGAAATCGATGAGGAAAGGCCCATCATGCGCGTTGGCCTCGGCCAGCGCGGCGGCGACATCTTCCTTTCGGGTGACGCGACGGGCGGGGATGCCATAAGCGTCGGCCAGTTTGACGAAATCCGGGCCGAGGATGGGCGTGCCGGTGTAGCGTTTCCCGTAGAACAGCTCTTGCCACTGTCGCACCATGCCCAAAAAGCCATTATTGATGATCACGATCTTGACGGGAAGCTTCTCCTGATTGAGCACGGCCAGTTCTTGCAGCGTCATCTGAAATCCGCCATCGCCGACCACAGCCCAAACCGGGGTGTCCAGATCGGCGAATTGTGCGCCGATAGCCGCAGGCAGAGCGTAACCCATCGTGCCCAAGCCACCCGATGTGAGCAATTGCCGGGGCCGATCGTGCAAATAATACTGCGCCTCCCACATCTGGTGCTGCCCCACGTCGCTAACGACATTGGCGGCGCCCTGAGTGGTGTGCCACAACTGGCGCATCACAAAAGGCGGAATCAGTTCATCGACTTCGGCATTGAGGATGTCGCGCTCCTCGCTTTCCTGCCGCCATGCGGCAATCTGCTGCAACCATGCCGTATGTTTGACAGACTTGACGCGCGCTTGCAGGGCTTGCAAACTGTCCTTGGCGTCACCGATCAGGGCGATATCCGGCTTGACATTCTTTCCCACCTCAGAGGGATCCATCTCCAAATGGATGATCTTAGCCTTGGGTGCAAACTCGTCCAGGTTGCCTGTCACCCGATCATCGAAACGCATGCCCACCGCGATCAGCACATCGCATTCCTGGATGGCGTGATTCGCCTGGGCCTCACCGTGCATGCCGCACATGCCCAACGACAGGGGATGCGACTCGGAGATGTCACCCAGGCCAAGTAGAGTCATGGTCACCGGGATTTCCGCTCCCTCCACCAGTTTGTGCAGATCATCGACAGCGTGGGCCATTTGCACGCCATGCCCGGCGAGAATTAAGGGCTTCTCGGCGGCGTTGATCAGTTCAGCCGCCCGCTCGACGTCGTCAGCGTTGATGCCATACCAGGGGTTGTAGCCCGGCAACAACACCTCGTCAGGATAAACAAACTCGGTGCTATCGTTCTGCACGTCTTTGCAGATATCGATCAGCACCGGTCCGGGGCGGCCCTCACGGGCGATATGGAACGCT
>DUEF01000184.1 GCA_011176555.1 Caldilineae bacterium | reverse complement strand
AGCCAGCGCCAGAACCAATGCCAAAACATAGCTGAAGGGCCCCACCAGCACAAAAACACCGGCCATAAACAGCCCCGCGACCGTCTGCCGCCACAAAGTATCGAACCAGGGCACCGCGCCCAGATGTTTGTGCACGGCGTAATAGAACGGGAAGAATAGCGAAAACTCCGAAAGCACGGTGACGACGGCGGCGGCGGGCGCGCCAAAGCGCGGGATGAGGAGCAGGTTGCCGATGGTGTTGAAAGCCACGCCGAAAATGAACGCCCGGGTCAGGAAGCGCTGCTGGCCAATGGCGATGAGCACGTAATGCGTCACCGAATTCATGAAACCGATGGGGATGCTGAGGATCAGAATGCGCAGGAGCAGCGCCGCGCCGGGCAGATAATCCTGACCACCCAGGATCAAGATGAGGATGTCGGCCGAGAAAAAGACGAAAACAACGACGGGGATGGCCATCATCGTCAGCAGGCGCAGCGCCAGCACGTGGGTGCGCCGCAGCGTGTCGGGCGAATCGGAGGCGAAGCGCGACATCACCGGGAAAATGGCGAGCGTGAAGTAGCTGGGGATGACGTTGAGGCCATCGATGTATTTGTACGAGGCCGAGTAAAGCCCCACGCCAAAAGCGCCGACGATGGGCGTCAAGATCAGGATGTCGATCCGCCAGAAGATGGTGGCCAGAAGATGGTTGAGCATCAACGGCCAGCCTTCGCCCAACATCCAGCGTTGCAAGGGGAAGTTGAAGCGGATGCGCGGGTGAGGCAAAAGGTGTTGGCGCAACAGCAGGTAGAGCCACAACGACTGCACGGCGTTCATCACCAAACTGACAGCCGCCAGGCCCACGAATCCCCAACCGATCAGCAACGCCAGCGCCCCCAACGCCACCTTGGACCAGGCAATTGCCGACGACACGCCCGCCGGATACTCCATCTGCTCATAAGCGTTGAAGGTGGAGGTGAACGCGTCGCTGATGCTGGCGAAGAACAGCGCCAGGGCGAAAATAGCAATCGCCATCACCGTCATTTCGTCGATAGAGCCGGAACGGTAGTACCAACCCACCACGACGACCATCACCGGCAACGAAAGCAGCCACAGGACGATGCGCAGCGAAAGCACATTGCCCAGGAACTTGTCAGCGTTGTCTGGATCTCGATCTTTCGCCACCTCGCGCGTCAGCAGCGTGCCCAGGCCGAAGCGCACGAGGATCTCGAACAGCGTGTAGAACTGGACGGCAAAGGTGTAAGCGCCCACGCCCGCCGGGTTGAGGATGCGCATGTAGAGCAGGGCGAAGGCGTAATCGATGAATTTGTTCACCAACGAGATACCCATGGGAACCAGCGAATTCTTGGCCACCCGGCGCACATCCGCGCCCTCACCTTCCGCTTCGCGGTAGTAGCGGCCCCACGCCCACCAGCCCACCAACAACATCAGCAACATGAACGCCAAGAAGCTGGTGTAGAGGCCCAGCTTGAAGGACATGGGCGTGTAGTGGAAGCGCACTTGCTGCCAGCCCGGTTCGGAGAGATAAACCGCCCGGAAGTTGCCGTTGGCCAGATAGATCGGCGTTTCCGATTCGTGGATGAGTTCCGTGCCCTCATCGACGACATCCAGAGGCCGCACGTAGGCCCGCCATCCGTCGAAGTAGGCGTCGGTCAGCAACAACCAGCCGGGCGCGTCGATGTCCACCTCGACCAGTACATCGTTGAGGCCGTATTCCCGCACTTTGGTCTCGCGGCGTTCGCCGTAGACGGGAGCGGGCAGGGGTTCGTCGGTGTGAACGACCACCGTTTGTCTTGGATCCGCGCGCCGGATCTGCGCCCAAACATCTGTTTCGTCGGCGTTGACCGCTTCGGGCACGACAATCGCCCGCGGCATCGCCCTGAGATTCTCGTAAATCCGCACCTCGTCATCGTAGACCAGACGATAGCCCTCGTTGGGGATTTGCTGAGTGGTCATCACGTAACGGACGCCCAGCAAATCGAAGAGGGGATCGTCCAGGGCCGGGAGATTGGGCGCGTAGATCGGAGCGATGCGGTTGTAGAGCAGGTCGCCTTGCGTTTGCAGTTGCGACATGTAGTCGGCGTACTGCTTGGGGATGATCGAGTCGTAACCCCGCACATCTTCCAGCCAATCGAGCATGCCCAGATTGGCGTTGTAGGTTTTTTGCTCGTCGGGATGCTGGTAGGTGGTGAAACGCCAGGGCTGGTCGGGCGTGCGCTGTTGGTCGAGCCACTGCACGGCGGGGGGGCGGAACGCCAACAGGTCGGGATCGACGCGCGGATTGAAGACAAAACCGATCAGCCAGAGATCGAGGAGGAGCAAGACAAGCGCTGCGGCCTGCCACACGCGCAGGCCCACCGACCAGGTGAATGCCTCGTCCGCCTGCGCCTGGGCTTCGGCCGCGGCGTCTACCGGGCCAATAATGCGTTTTTGTCCCAGGGGCGACAACGCCAACAACAACACCGCGCCCGACCCCAGGAGCATGAACCCGAACTGTAGGAGTCGCCCGGCCTCATAACTCCAGAAAAGCCCGCCATCCGCGAAAACGGCCTGCGCCAGATCCGAACCATCGATGATCTGCTGGCTGAAAGCGATGAACGGTTCGGGCAGGAAACGGCTGAGCAGCAGGAGGAGAAGTGTGGCGGCCCCGCCCAGCACCAGCAGCCAGCCCGCCCAACGCGCGAAATCGGGAAACGTCAGCCGGAGCAGGCGACGGCGTCCACCCAGCCGGCCGGTGTGCCACCCTTCGATGGCCAATTGCAAACGCTCGAAGCCGAAACCGGCCAGCATGGCCATAGCCAAGGTGTAAGGGAAGACCCAGCGGAAGGCGGAATGCAGTTGCCGGTAGCCAGGCAAGCCGTAGAAAAGCAGGGCGTAGAGGGGCGTGCCGAAAGCGAAGGCCAGGGACAGCACGGCCAGCAGGGCGAAACCGGCCACGTAAAACCGTCCCGTGGGCGGCCGCATCCAGCCCGGTTGGTCCACAGGTTGGCGCACAGAAGCGCCGCGCAACCGGCCCGCCACATCGAAGACCGCGGCGGCGGACAGCACCAGGGTGAGGATGCCCAGATAATTAGCGCCCTCGACATAGTTTTTCACGCCCCAGAAGATGGTCTGCGTGTCCTGGCCAAAGGCGTTCAGCCAGACCTGATAGCGTTCGCCGCTCCACCAGTCGCGAATGCTGTGATGGGCGGGGTTGCCGAAGATGTCGGGGATGACAAAGGTGACGATCTGGCGCACGGGCCAGGCCCAATCCACCACCTGCGCGTAACTGGCCGAGCCCTCGCGGAAGTTATGCGACACCAACTCGTAAAGCGGGATCAGTTGCACCGCGCCCAGCATCACGCCGATCACGGCCATGAACAGGAGCCAGCCGCCGATGCGCAGCACCGGTCGCCATACGCCCACACGCCGCCACACGCCGAACAACCGCCAGACGCTGAACATGGCCCCCACCAGCAGCGTGTAATAAGTGATCTCGATGTGCCCGGCCAGCACCTGGACGCCCAACACCAGAGCGCCAACGACGATGTAGGCCACCGGCACAAAGGGCGCGTTGCCCTTCTCCTCCTGCTTGCGCACCACCAACTCGATAAATGCCAAAAACAGCGGCAACCAGGCTACGCCTGCGATCATCATGGGGAAAACCGCCGAACTGACGATGAAGCCCGAAAACATGTAGGCGATGCCCGCGAACATGGCCCCGCCCCGGCCAATGCGCAGCACCCGCGCAAAGATGTACATATTCATGCCCGCCAACGCCAGCGTCAGCCAGGTGAACACGCCGTAGGCCAGCGACAACGGCAAAACGTAGTAGACGATGCTCAGGGGATAGAGCGCCGAGTGTTGCCCCGCAGCCAGAAAAGGCGTCCCCGTGAAGAGATAGGGGTTCCAGAGCGGCAGTTGCAGCTCAGACAGGGCGCGGCGAATCAGTTGTTTCCAGGGGTAGTTCTCCAACACCAGGTCGGAGAGCAGGGCGTTGTGCGGGACCCCGACCTCCAGTTGTTCGGCGTGACTCTGCCAGGGCTCGTACTGGTAGATGTTGTCCGCGGGGAGAATGGTCTGATCGCCGAAAATGACCGGGCCAAACCACAGCAGGGGCGCCAAAAACAGCACGAGCAACGCCCAAAGGTCACGCCGCAACTCCGCTCGAGACATGTTCATGTCATACGCTCGTCAATCCCTGATGGGTCGCGGCAACAGGGATTCGTCGATCTCGGGGTTTGAGCTTGCGATGTCGTCGCCGAATCTCCCAGGTGCGCAGCGCCGCCTCCACTTTGACCGGCACAGACATTTTGGAGCGGCCAATACGCCTGTCCTCGAAGTAAATCGGCGTCTCGACGATGGTGTAGCCCAGGCGTTCACACACATAAGCCATTTCCACCTGAAAAACATAGCCATTCGACTGGATGCGGTTCAAATCGATGCCTTCCAGGGCGCTGCGCCGCCAGAGTTTGAAGCCAGCGGTGCCATCGTGAACGCTCAGGCCCAGGATTAGCCGGGTGTAGATGGCGTTGGCCCACCAACTGAGAAAACGCCGCCACCAGCTCCAGTGCTGGTCCAGACGTCCGCCCTGAACATAGCGCGAGCCCACAACCACATCGGCGGTCGGCAGGATCTCCAGAAACTGGGGGATGTAATGCGGCGAATGAGAAAAGTCTGCATCCATCTGCACGACGGCTTCAGCACCCATATCTAGGGCCCAGCGAAAGCCGTCGAGATAGGATAGTCCCAAACCGGGTTTACCCTGGCGGTGGAGAACAAACACGCGGCCGGGATGACGCGTCGCCAACTCATCAGCTATCTGTCCGGTTCCGTCAGGCGAATCATCGTCGACAATGAGGACGTGCAGATCATTCAATCCTAGCGCCAACAGCTCGGCTGTGATCGCTTCGATATTGTCTGCTTCGTTGTAAGTGGGGATTACGACAACAAGTTTCATAGGAAAATGGGCGGCGGCTGTGCCCACCCGCACGTTCGGCTGCTCGCTCCGCTCGCGTCCGCCGAACATGCGTATGGAGCCGT
>DUEF01000183.1 GCA_011176555.1 Caldilineae bacterium | reverse complement strand
ACTGGGGGTTAGGCGGATCGGTGAAGGTGAGGGTGACGCGGGCGCTGTTCAGACGATCAGGCCACACTTGCGCCGTCAATTCCAGGGGGTAGCTGAAACGCACAAAGGGAGCGCTCCCCAGAGATGCCGAGTAGGTGAGAACAAGGTTACGGCGCTGGTTGGGTTTGAGTTTGATGTCGGCCACCCACCATTGTTGGTTCCCGCGCGTCATGGGGATTGGGTTTCCGCCCGTGGCGAAGGATAATTGGGAGGGTGGAGGCTTGGGTGCGGGATAGCCGGGAATGGCGACGGTGAGCGTGCGATTGTTCTTCTTATCCTGATTATGGACGCGAAACACGACTTGCACCTCAGCGATAGCCTGCTGGCCGTCATCACGGATGTTGGCGTCAACAGTCATCGATAAAAGCTTGACTGGGCCAGGATCGAGCGGCATCAGGGTATAGCCGCCAGGATACCGCACTTGTTCTTGCGCAGCAGCCGGCGCCAGCCAAATCAAGATAAACAAAAGCACAGCGCAAAGGCTCAGCCATCTTTGCGTCTGAACAACCCATCTGGTATCCTTTTGAAACGTAAGAATCTTGCTAAAGAAGGAAGGCATCGTTTGAAGCCGCGTTACCATCTGATTTTGACCTGGGATATCCGTCCCGGCCAAGAACAAAAGTACTCCGAGTTTATCAATAATCGATTAGCGCCTGGTCTGGTGGAAATCGGCCTGCCGCCCAGCGACGTTTTTTACACGACGTATGGCGCCGCGCCGCAGATTATGGTGATTCTGGATGTGCCGAATCAGGCGACGTTGAAAAAAGCGATTCATTCCGAACGATTTGCGAAACTAAAACAAGCGCTGATGGAGCTTATCGATAATTATGACCAGCGCTTGATCGAAGCCAAGACCGGCAGTTATTTCTAACAGGGGCCGGCCGCAGTAGTATGCCATGGGCATTATACGCCCCAATGCGATGGTGCGCCAATGCGGCCGACGCACTTTATTTTGAGCGTGTGAGCATTGTAAGCAAATGGAATCTTTCAATTCCGAGAGCTTCCCCTCCACGGTGGCCTGATAATGCACTTATACATGACCACTCTGCAACAGGCTTTCGATGCATTGCGCTAACTTGAACCGTGCGGATTTCTGTACAAAGTGCGTAACATGAGTTATAAAAACGGGGAAACAAACCCTTAACTCATCACACCATCACACCGAACCATCATGAATGGCGCAGTTCTGGTCCTGAATGCCAGCTACGAACCGCTTCACGTCGTTTCGACCAGGCGGGCCGTGATCTTGCTACTCAAAGAAAAGGCCGAAGTGGTGGAGGCGACGGAGCAAATGCTGCGCTCGCAGCACATAAAACTCAAAAAACCGCTAGTGATTCGCCTGGTGCATTATGTCAAAGTGCCGCGACAACTAGCGCTGCCGCTCACCCGGCGACTTGTACTGGCGCGAGACGGTTACACCTGCCAGTATTGCGGTAGCCAACCCAATCGCGGCGCACTCACCATCGACCATGTCATCCCCCGCAGCCGGGGCGGCGCAAAAGACTGGGAAAACGTGGTGACCGCCTGCCGCTCTTGCAACCAACGGAAGGGGAATCGCACGCCAAAAGAAGCGAATATGCCTCTGAAGCGCAAACCCTTCAGGCCCCGCTACGTGGCGCTGGCCATCATCGATAACGCACCACAGCCTGACGTATGGCGAAAGTACATGTGAGCAAGGGGCGATGGCGTCGGCATGGCGGAAAGACCGGCGAAACGACGCCACCTTTCTTGACGCGAGCGCCAAGCGCTGCTATCATCGCCACAGAATAACGACATAGGGGGCGGTGGCGAAATGGCAGACGCAGCGGACTTAAAATCCGCCGGGGGTAGCCCCGTGTGGGTTCGAATCCCACCCGCCCTACTGTCCTCCCCCCAACCTTTTTGCGCCCGGCTTGTAGCGTCACGAGGGTGTTGAATAGATATTGGATACTGGATATTGATTAGCCTCCCCACCAGCCATCAAACTATGAATACCAACTATCCAATACCCAATATCAACCAAGTTCTCATAAGCGCCCAATGACCGCCGAAGCCCGCCAGATGAGCCGCAACTTGTCGCTCATCTCCATCAACAAAGTCATCCAACTCATGGGCGGGGCGCTGTGGGCGTTGATTATCCCGCGCTGGATGGGACCGGAGGCCTACGGGCAATTCGCGTTGGCGACGGCGATCTCGCTGCTGTTGTGGTGGGCGGGTGATTTCGGGGGGCTGGAAGTGTTTGGCCGGCACTTGCCGACCTTGCGGGAAAAAAATCCGGAAGAGGCGCACCAACTCTTCGCCCAGACCTTTTTGCTGCGCGTCCTTGTCGCCATCCTGCTCATCCCGCTCATGCTGGTTGTGGGCCCCCTGATTGCGCCCTGGCTGCGGGGCTGGCCCTCCTTTCTGATCGCGGCCAGCGCCGGACTTCACATCATCTCCTGGACCAGCTACCATGCGCTTTACGCCCAAAACGAGATGGGCAAATGGTCGGTGGAAATCTCATGGCGCTTGACGGTGCAACTACCGCTCATCCTCCTGGTCGCTTCCTACGGCCTCACAGCGCAGATGGCCGCGTACATGTTCACCGAGATCATCTTCCTGGCTATCGCCATCTGGTGGACCCGGGAGTGGTTCAGCGAAGCTGATTTCCACCCCAACCTGCGCTTTTTGCGACCCTACATGCGCATGGGCGTCGGCTTCTGGGCCACCAATGTCGGCATCATCCTCCTCTTCCGCACCGGCACGATCCTGGTGCAGATCCTGACCGGCGATTCGGTGCAGGTCTCGTACTACGATCTGGCGCTGGTCGTCTTCTTCCTGATTTTCACCATCGTCGACCAACTCACCCGCGCCTTCTTGCCCACCGTCAGCGAATTCGAGGACGAAGGCCAGAAACAGCGGCTCGGCAATTGGTTGCAAGTGGTCACCTCGTGGGGGACGGCGCTGGCGATGCTGGCGGTGGTGGGCGTGCAGTACACGGCGGATTGGATCATGCCCTTCATTTTGGGACAAGATTACGCCGACTCAGCGCCGGTGCTACGCATCATGCTACTGGCGTTGCCGGCGCTGGTGCTGGTGGGGGTTGGCACCGTGGCCACGGCGGTCAGGCAAAGCGCGCGGGCCAAGATCATCGCCATCGCCATCGGCATTGTCATCTTCTGGGGCGGAAGCGCCATCCTTGCCCCGCGTCTGGGGGCGACGGGCGCGGCCTGGGCGCTGACATTCGGCCTCATCACCTACGCCCTGGCGTTGTTCGCCCAGGTGCGGGAAGACCTGCAATTCCGCTGGGGCGCGCTGATCGCCATCATCGCCCTGGCCCTGCCCTTGCTGGCCCTGACGCCCCTGCTCACCTCGAACATCCTCCTGGCCCTGGCCGTCTTCGCCGCCGTCAGTCTGATCTACCTGGGCGTCTGCCTGCTACTCAAATTGCTGCCGCCAGAGCCGTTGCAGTTGCTGGGGCGGCTTCTGCGGCGAAAAAACCAATGATTGAACCGGATACGACCTGCACCAGTTTTTGGTAGTAGGTATTGGGTATTGGATACTGGGATTGGTTGCGCGATGAATATCCAATACCCAATACCCAGTATCCAATCTCCCAATACCACCATGACAACCCTCAACCCCGACATCCCCGCCCCCGAACTGACCGATGCGCTGAATGACGCTGTGGCGACGATGAAGGCGTTTGGACAGACTGTGCTCACGCCCGAACTGCTGCTGCTCACGTTCGTGCGGCATGACGACTTCAACGCCAGTCGCATCCTCCGGCACATGAGCCAGGAGCGGGGTTTCAAGCTGGCGGAGTTCGAGAAGACGGTGGAGCGGATGGCGAAATTGCGCAAGGGCCGGGATGGCAAGCTGGACTTTATCGCCAACAACGAAGAGCACATCCATCTCTCCGACGAGATGCTGGTGGTGTTGGACGAGGGCCGGGGCATCGCCAATGCCCTGGACGAGGTGCAGGTGGGGACGCACCATGCGCTCGGGGCCATGTCGGAGCGCGGGGTCAGCACCAGCGCCTTTCTGCAACGCCACGGCGTCACGCCCGACGCCATGACCGATAAGCTGATGGCGGATGCTGAAATCCGGCGCGCGACCAGCAATGATCTGGTGGGACAGGCGCAGGGAGGCGAGTTGAAGCCGGTTTACTATCGCCAGGCGCTGTTGCGGGATATGAGCACGCTGCTGGCGCTGGCCGGACACCGCCACATCCTCCTGGTGGGCCCGGAGGGCGTGGGCAAACGAGCGCTCGTGCGTTCCCTGGCGCTGCTGCTGGCCGAGGGCAAGGGGCCGGGCGGGATCAAAACCCTGGTCGAGATCAACGAAATCGCCCTGCTCACCGATCCGCTCAAAGCCTTGCAGGCGGGTCTGCGCCAGGCGAAGGGCGGCATCCTCTTCATCCCCAACCTGGAGCGCTTTTTCGGCGGCATCCTCGACGCTGCTTTCCCCAAGGCCGAACGCCCCCTGCAAAAGGCGTTTCTGAACATCGATCCGGTGATCATCGGCACGGTCACGCAAATCGCCTACGACAAACGGGTGGCCAAGATCCCGGCGGTGACGCAACATGTCCATTTTTTGGAAGTGCCGGAGCCGGATGTGGAGGAAACCGCCGCCATCCTGGCCGTGCATCGCCCGCATCTGGAAGCGGAATACGATCTGCAAATCGCGGAGGAGAGCATGCTCACCGCCGCCCGTCTGGCCCGGCGCTATCTGACCGAGACGCCCTTGCCCGCGGCCGCCATCCAACTCCTGCACCGCAGTTGTGCGCTGGTGCGGGCCGGCAGCCAGGATCAGAACCCCTTCCGGCCCGATACGGACGGCGACACCCGTCTGGATGACGAGGACATCGCCCTGGCCCTGAGCCTGATGACCGGCATTCCCGTCACCCGGCTGGGGGTGGACGAGCGGGCCAAATACGCGCACATGGTCGAAATGCTGCACGAACGCATCATCGGCCAGGAAGAGGCGGTGCTGAGCGTCTCCCGCGCCGTCAAAACCGCCCGCGTCGGCCTCAAAGACCCCAAACGCCCCATTGGCTCCTTCCTTTTTCTGGGCCCGACCGGCGTCGGCAAGACCGAGCTGTCGAAAGCGCTGGCGGCGTTCATGTTCGGCGATGAGGGTGCGCTGCTGGAGCTGGACATGAGCGAATACCAGCAGGAGCACAGCGTGGCCCGGCTGATCGGCGCGCCGCCCGGCTATGT
>DUEF01000182.1 GCA_011176555.1 Caldilineae bacterium | reverse complement strand
TTGCTTGCCGTCACCACGGAGTTTTCCACGCGCCCCCTCCCCGCCAACCCGTTTGAACGGGTTTCCCCATAGCAGCCTGGGATTGATGAACCTTCAATAAATAATCAGGTAACCAAGACCTCCGGGAGGTGGCGATGAAATGCCGCTATTTCCGAAAGGTTTAACTGGCGAAGTGCTTGTCTTTCAACAAGAATCCTTGTCGCCACCTCCCGGAGGTCGTTCCAACCTATTACCGTTTTATTTCTGTAATGTTCATAATGTCGTGGTACAGGTCGTATCGTGACATTATTCCAACCTCCGGAGGTGGCCAATACCACTTCGTTTGTCGGGCCTTAGCGGCCACCTCCCGGAGGTTTTTCTGGACGACCATTTAGCCGTTACTAATCCTCAACTGTGCAGCGCGTCGAGACGTTGCTCGATGCTGTTGATTTTGCGTTGATGGATATCGATTTCGTTTTGAATGTGCAGCGGGGGAAAAGCGCCATGCCCCGCCGCTTTGAGTTCGAGGCGAGCCAGATTGATGCGGTGGCGCTGAAGTTGCCGCAACAACAGTGATTCCTCGCTCTCCCGCCCTGCCGCGGCAATTTCTTGCACCAACTCGTCGGGTAGCTCCAGGTCGGTGATGGGAAATTCATCGGCGTTAGCGTCGAGCCAGTCCTTAAAAAAGGAGTCGCTGATCGTGATTTGTTTGCTTTGATCAACTTGGCGAGTATACCCCAAACGGCTCAGGTCGTAAAGATAAGTGCGCGCGTCATCAGCGCTCAACCCCAGGGCCTCGGTCAAGGCGTCGCCGTCGAGCGGCCCATGCTCATGCAGGAACAAGATCATCTGCCGTTCGGTGGGCGAGAGGTGCATAAATTTGAGCGTGAACAGGGAGTCCAGCATTGGGTCGCAGACGAGATCGGACTCCGTCGGCATCCGCAGGCTGTTGTCATCCTGAAACAGATGGTAGCAAAGCCATTGCAGCAAGTAGGGATGGTTGTTCGTGTGGAATTGGATCGCTTCCACCACCTCATCGCTGGCGGAAACCGGCTGTTTCGACTGGGTCTGACGAATGAGGGCGGCGCTCTCGAACGCTGCCAGCCCCGAAAGATAGTGGGGCGAAAACATGTGTAAAAAGGAGGATGTCGGCCATTGTTGGCTGCTGTGATGGAGATGGGCCAGGTTTTTTGTGGATGCCAGGATCACGCGCAGGTTGGTGGGGCGTTGGAAGGCCGCTCGCAAACGACGGGCGACCAGGGCGTCCGCCTGCACGATAGGCATCAGCGCCTCCGTTTCATCGATCAGCAGCAATATCCGACGATCGCGCTCGGCAGCGACGCGGGCGATCGAGCGCAATAATTTGCCAATGTCCGCACCTTCCAGGGGGCTGATCATGTAATCCAGCTTGGCGAACAGTTTGCGCTGATCTTCGATGGCGTAAAACAGCTCCTGGCTCAGATCAAACTCCGTTTGACACCCCTGCATATCCCAGTAGATGGGAATGTATTCGGCCTTGGCTTGCAGCGCCAACTGGCGCAATAACGAGGTCTTGCCGACCCGGCGCGTACCGATCACCCAGATATAATCATTCGAACCGCTGAGCAGATTGCGGCGTAATCTCGCATTCCCGTAATAATGACCGCCAACGACCCAGCCGCCAACGATGTAGGGATTACGAACCGATGTGACCGGGGCGGCGGTCTGCTTGCGCAGTAGTTTTTTTAGAAAATTCATGCGTCTCAGTTGATGTCAGATGGATGCCCTGGCTAGAATATGGGCATTGGCGCTCATGGCATCCTTTTTGGTGATGCGGCGACGATGATCGTTGAGCATGAGATTGACAGCTTCCAAAGCGATTTGCTGGATGCGATGCGGGCGTCCCTGGCTGACAGACCAGACAAAATCGACCGCGTCATCATCCCAGGTGTAAAAACCTTCCACGGACTCGCGCATTAGTCGTTCCGCTTCATACCGTTCAAATGGTTTCAATTCCAGTTCGACAAACATATTGTACCACGGAGACTCCACTCGATCCCATGTCTTGCTGATGTGAACGCCTGTCACAACGGCCCGCACATTGCCTGCAAACGTATCTTGCAGGATGCGGCGAAATTGTTGCTGTGTGAGAGGGTGGTAGCTATTCAGGATGTCGGCTTCGTCGAGCAAGAAAACCAGGCGCGGCTGTTGGTGGT
Source organism: Caldilineae bacterium (assembly GCA_011176555.1). Classification (GTDB taxonomy): domain Bacteria; phylum Chloroflexota; class Anaerolineae; order J102; family J102; genus DUEF01. The sequence continues at coordinate 5,091 of DUEF01000182.1, read as the reverse complement.
AGTAGCGATTGAGATACTCGACGATATCGCGCATATCGCGACGGAAATCTCTGTCGCCATACTTTTCCTTGCTTTGCGGCGAGAAATAACGCAGGTTTTCCACGCCCGACATGCCATCCAACGGCGCCACCAGGGTGTCCAACATGCTTTCCATGATGCGATGGAAAAATTCCGTTTCGGGCGCGCCTTCGAGATCGACATAGATGGGAATGTAGCGGTAGCGCTCGTCCTGCTTGTGCTCCAGACGCTGCATGAGTTGATACAGCAGCGAAGTCTTGCCGATCCGGCGTTCGCCGTGTAGCAGCAAGCTGTTGCGGAAAAGCGTCGCTTCGATCTCCTTTAGCAGCCCCTGGCGACCATAAAACATGTGCGTGTCCCGGATAGGACTGCCAGCGACGTAAGGGTTGAAACGGCGCTCCACCGCCTGCCGTCCCATGCGAATGCGAGCGACAGTACTCCAGACAGTCCAAACCAACGCGATCAGCAACGCTGTGAGCAGCGCCACGCCCATCAACACGAACTCCGTTCTCACCGGCCCGAGCAGAGGCAGCGTGATAGTCGCCGGCCCCGGAGAAACCTCGATCTCAAGCAAGATTGGATCGGAATCATTCATCGCGTTGTCGCGCACTTTGGCCTCGAAACGATACAGACCCTCCGGTAAGGCGAGGTAGCTGACCAGAGGCGTGCGCGACCCCCGCCACTCCTCGTCATAACCCGCCAATCGGTAGAAATAGACCAGGTCGCCCGCGTCGCTCAGCAGGTCGCGGCCGCTCAGCGTAATGTGGATGCTCTCCTCGGGCGTGACCTGCACCCGGCCATCGTTCATCGCCCGGCCATTGACCGACAGCACCTGCACCTGCGGCGGCGTACGGTCGGGGAGAAAACGCACGACACCGTTATCAGCGCCCAAATACATCCCGCCGCCCACCACCGGGGCCAGGGCGTGAACCCGACCGATTTCGATACCGTTCGCCGCCCCATAATTCTGCCAGACTTGCCCGTCGTACACGCTTAATCCGCTCACCACGCCAAACCACATCGCCCCGGACGGATCGGCCCAAATCGCTTCGACTTGCGGCGCCAACAGGCCATCGCTGGCATCGAAAGTCGTCCATTCGCCCTCGAACAAGCGGGAAACGCCCCCGCCCCGGGTGGCGAACCACAAACCGCCATCCGCGGCCTCGGCAATGGCCGTGACTTCCGCGGCGGCCAGACCATCTTCAGGCGTAAACGTCCGCCATGCGCCATTCTCATAAACTGAAACGCCCTCCTGCGTTCCCACCCACAACCTGCCGCCGCTATCTACAAACAACGTGCGCACCGCGTCCGAGACCAGACCATCGGCGACGCCGAAATGTCGCCACTGCTCGCCATCCCAACGACTCAGCCCATGTTGGAATGCGCCGAACCACATGGAGCCGTCAGGCGTCTGGGTAATCGCGACGACCACATCGCCCGCCAACGCCACCGGTGACTTACGGGATGGCTTCTTTTGCTCCTCGATTAGCCATAAATCACCATCTTTGGAACCCACCCACAAAACGCCATCGGCATCGACAAAACTACTTTCGATAAAATCGACTGGCAAGGAGGACTTTTCCCAAACTACGCCATCGAAACGGTGCAATCCATCCCCATCGGTTCCCACCCATAACCGGCCATCTGGATCAACGGTGAGCGTGGAGATGCTGCGCTGCGGCGCGCCCGGCTCGTCTCGCCAGTGGCGCCAAGTGTGTTCATCGTAACGCGAGATATCGCCGACAGCGCCAAACCATATCACGCCATCCGCATCCTCCAGGATAGCGCTGACGTAGTCAGATGCCAGGCCATTGGCCACAGTCAGGACTTGCCATTGGCCGTCCTGTAACCGAGCCGCGCCGCCGCCATTCGTTCCCACCCACACATCGCCATTCAGCGCGGGAAAAATCGCCTGGATGTCTGCGCTGGGGAGACCATCCTCCTCTCGAAACCACTGAATCTCACCGTTTTCGTAGTGCGCCAAACCGCTGCCGGCGGTTCCGATCCAGACGCCGCCTTCCGCGCCGGGGGTCAGCACCGTGATCCTGTCCCCCAGTAGCTTTTTGTCCACGACCAACGCCACGGGCCCCCACCGTCCCTTGCGATAATGGAAAAGTCGGTTCTCGGTCGCCAGCCACACATCGCCTCCGGCATCGACAAGCAACTGCTCGATCTGTGGAACCGGCGCGTCTAGCTTTTGCCAGGTTCCGTCATCCATGCCTCTGGCGAAGAGACCAACTTCGCCTCCAGCCCACAGCGCGCCATCGCCCATCTGCGCCATCGCGAAGACTTTCGCCCCTTCCGCCCCTGCGACGGGCTCCACCCGCCATTGTCCCTCCGACCATCTTGCTATGCCGCCTGCGGTCGCCGCCCACAGATCGCCGTTTCTATCGACTAAAAGATCGTACACCTCGCCTTCGGGCAGGCCGTCCTCCGGGCCGAACATGCGCCAGGCTCCATCGAAACGGGCGACCCCCGCATCGGTTCCGAACCACAACGCGCGATCCGACGTCTGGACGGCGTCATAAACCCAATTGCTCTCAAGCCCGTCGTAGCGATCGAAGGTGCGCCAGGCATCAGTAACGCCTTGCGCACCGGAAACAGCAGGCGCGCCGAGCACAAACAGCAGGAGCAACAACACAAAGGCGGGGGAAAAGGACTTTTTCATGTTGTCCAGATGGCTGGTCGGGGCCAACACACCGGTGGGGGAATTATCGGGCCAGGGGAAACCCGAATATGCTCCAATTATACCCGCGCCCTACGGTTTGTCAAGTAAACTTAGCGAAAACGCAACATTTGTACATTTAAGCAGACATACAAGCTTTCCATGAAGACGATTGATCACTTGAAATTGCATAATCAAGCGAAGATCACACCGGTTATCTGTTTCGCGTTCATTACGGAAGACCGGTCAGGTTGGTCGAAACGTGATGCGCCTGCTTGCCCCAAAATCGCGACCCAGATCATGGTCAGTTTGACCTGTCTGGTATAATGGAAGTATCGCATTCTGTCGAAAAACTTGTATAAAACTCTTGGATTTGGTCTCCAATATGACCTAAATCATGTTCAGGTTTCTGACAATGAGCTACAATTGTTTTGGGTGTAGCAAATGTGCACAGCATCCACGCGCAACTCGATGCTGTCCCTTGCATGCGCTCGTCAAACATGGGGGACAGCCTGAATTGCGTTAATTGAGTTAACTTTGTTTTTACAATCTCACCCTGCCAAAGGAGGTGCGACCTATGCTCTTTTCAAGGCGACTCGTTATCTAGCGCACTTGTGTTATGGTTGAGTCGCCGTCTTGTGCGCAAAGAATCGACTGCATTCCGGTTAATGTTGATCGGGATGACCGGTCAATGTTGATCGGGATGAGCAATGGAGGAAAAAATGGAAAAAACAATGGAAAAACCAACTGTCGAAACGTCAGCCCCAGCGCCCAACGAAGTCGACGCGCTGTTGGCTCGCGCCCAGAAGCCCTCGGCCGACGCCATGATCATGCACCCCTTCTACAAGGGCAAGATGCAAGCAGTTCCCAAATGCGTCGTGCGCGATTTCAACGACTTCGCTATCTGGTACACGCCCGGCGTGGCTGCCCCCTGCCGCGCCATCGAAGCGGACCCCGAGCAGGTGTACGAACACACCAACAAAGGCAACACCGTGGCCGTCATTTCGGATGGCACGCGCGTGCTGGGTCTCGGGGACATCGGCGCGAAAGCCGCCATTCCCGTGATGGAAGGCAAGGCGCTGTTGTACAAATACCTGGGCGGGGTGGATGCCGTTTCCGTCTGCCTCGACACCAAAGACCCCGACAAGTTCATCGAAACCGTGCTTATGCTCCAACCTAACTATGGCGGCGTGAACTTGGAGGACATCTCTCAGCCCAAATGTTTCTACATCCTTGACACCCTGCGCGAACAGGCCGAAATCCCCATCTGGCATGACGACCAGCAGGGCACGGCCACCGTGGCGCTGGCAGGGCTGCTGAACGCGCTGCGCATCGTGCAAAAGCCCATTGACGAAGTCAAAATCGTGTTCCAGGGCTGTGGCGCCTCCAATGTAGCCTGCTCGCGACTGCTGTTCGCGGCCGGGGTGAAGCCGGGGAACTGCATGGCCATCGACAGCAAAGGCATCCTGCACCCCGAACGCGAAGACCTGGTCCGACGTAAGCACGAATTCGTGGACAAGTGGCGCATCGCCAACATCACCAACGCCGAAGGGCGCGTGGGTGGCATCGCAGAAGCCCTGGTGGGCGCGGATGTCTGCCTGTCGCTCAGCAAGCCCGGGCCCGGCACGCTGCGGCCGGAATGGGTGGAAAAGATGGCGGACGACGCCATCGTCTTTGCCATGGCCAACCCCATCCCCGAGATGTGGCCCTGGGAGGCCAAGGAAGCGGGCGTCCGCATTTTCGCCACAGGCCGTTCCGACTTCCCCAACCAGGTGAACAACTCCCTGGGCTTCCCCGGCATCTTCCGTGGTGCGCTCGATGTGCGCGCCGCCACCATCACCGATGAGATGTGTATCGCCGCAGCCAACGCCCTGGCCGATCAGGCCGTGGATATGGGCCTGGACGAGGAACACATTTTACCGACGATGGATGATTGGGCGGTCTTCCCCCGCGAGGCCGTGGCCGTGGGCATGAAAGCGCAGGAGCTAGGCGTCGCTCGCCTGACTTTCACCGCTGATGAACTGCACCGAAAGGCCAGCGACATCATCGCCGAATCGCGCAAACTGACCCAATGGATGATGAAGGAGGGCTTTATCGCTGAAGCGCCGGAGGTGTAACCATGTACGACGTGATCATTATCGGCGGCGGGCCTGCAGGCCTGGCGGCTGCCGTCTACTGTCTGCGCAAACGCCTGGAAACGTTGATCATCGCCCCGGAATTGGGGGGCAAAGCCAATTATCGCATGCACATCGCCGGCCTGGAAGGCTTCGAGCACATCACCGGCGAGGAAATCGTGCGCAAATTCCGCAGCCAGCTTCAGTATCTCGAATTTGCGCGCATCCGTGATATGGTCGCCAAAGTCGAACCGCAGCAGACGGATCGGGGTGAACACTTTGTCGTCACGACCA
>DUEF01000181.1 GCA_011176555.1 Caldilineae bacterium | reverse complement strand
TGCAAAATAAGCGGAAACGACAACAGTGACGGGTGTGACTTTCCGCTGGACGAGTGTTTCTGTCAGTGCCCGGGACTGGAATGCGTGTATTGGGCTTACTATTATCTGGAAGAAGGCCAGTGGGTCTATTCGCAAAAGGGCGCGTCAAGTCGAGCTGTCTCCGACGGCATGGTGGATGGCTGGGCCTGGGGATCGGGCAGTTACGCGGGCGGAACATCCGATGTGAACCCCCCCATCATTCCTTTCGAGGATATCTGCGTCCCCGACACGCCGACGCCCACCCTCACGCCAACACCAACAGAGACGCCGACGGTGACGCCCACACCGACCGTAACGCCCACATCCTCCAGCACCCCGACCGCTACACTGACCCCCACCCTCACCCTGACACCCACCTTTACGCCGACGCCGACCCTCACCCCGACGCCGCAGCCTTTTGCGATCACTCGCTTCGAGTTGGATACCGCAACCGTCGCCGTGGGCGAATGCGCCACGCTCAGTTGGCGGGTGCAGGGCGCGGAGACCGTCTTCTTGCGCGAAGCGCAAAACAGCGAGCAGACGGTCTCAGCGGCATCGGCGCTGCGGGTGTGCCCGGCCCAAACCACCACCTACAGCATTCGAGCCGTCAGCGGGGACGACGAACTCAGCCAGGACGTGACCCTGGAGGTGCTGCCGCCTACGCCCACGCCTACGCCAAGCCCCACCGCCGCGCCGACACGCCCGCCCACGGCCACGCCCACGGCCTCACCAACGCCAACGCCCCTGCCGCCGACGCCCACACCGATCCCGCCCACGTCTACGCCGGTGGCGATCAGCACGACCACGCCGATCTTCACGGCCACGCCGCAACACATCGCGGCCAAGCCGGTGCAGGTGCTCACGCCAGCGCCAACCCCCGCGCCCTCCTCTGATCCCGCCCGTTTTCTGCGCTATGGCGGTTTCGCCCTGATCCTGGCGCTGTTGCTGGCCGCGGGGCTGTGGGCGTTATCGCGGCAAGCAGGCGGCTAGACGATGGCGACAGGTTACCATCCCTACACCTGGCTGGCGTGGCTGGCGACGAGCGCCACTGCCGCGCTGCTCACGCGTAATCCCTTCTATCTGGCGATTCTGATCGGCGCCACCGCTTTCGTCTACGCCGCCCTCACCCGGCATCAGAAATCGAGCGGCGTCGCCTCAGCCGCGGAGACGAGAACCGCCACCTGGAAGCCGGTGCTGAAATTGGCCCTGGCTTTGATGCTGTTCACGGTGCTTTTCAACGCCCTGACCGTGCATCATGGCCGGTATGTGCTCTTCACTCTGCCCGCGACCCTGCCGCTCATCGGCGGCCCCATCACCCTCGAAGCGGTTCTGTACGGGATGGTGATCGGCCTGGGCTTTTTCGCCCTGATTCTCGTTTTTTCCACCTTCAACAGCGCGGTCGGCCCGCAGACGCTGTTGCGCCTGGTGCCGAATTTCGCTCACCAGGCCGGCGTGGCCCTCACCATCGCTATCTCCTTCATCCCCGAAACCCTGATCGCCTGGCGCGAAATCCGGGAAGCGCAACGGCTGCGCGGCTACCGCGTACGCAAACTGCGAGACCTGCAACCCCTGTTCGTGTCATTACTGGGCATCGGCTTGGATCGAGCCATTCAATTGGCGGAGTCGATGGACGCCCGCGGCTTCGGCGGCAATCTCAGCGCTCCGGCCCGCAACGAACGCCTGCTGACCGGCGCTGGCACGGTGGCCGGATTGCTGCTACTGCTGGCCGGATTGCTCACGCGTTCGTTCGGGTTTGGCCCCGCCTGGTCGGGTTTAGGCCTGCTGGCCGGAGGAGCGATCATCCTGGTCGTCGTTTTTCGGCGTCAGGGCCAGCGTTTGCAGCGTAGCAACTACCGGCGCTGGTTTTGGCGGCCGCGCGACACCGTCGTCTTTCTGATCATGGTTGCGATGCTGGCTGCGCTCGTCGCCCTGGCGTCTTTCTTCCCCAAACAGCTTTTTTACTATCCCTACCCGCCCTATCCTCTCCTGCCCGATTTCGATCCCTTTCTGGGCCTGCTTTTTGCGCTGCCATTGATGCCCGCCTTGTTGTTGCCTGCCGCCAGACGGGGCGACCGCAGGCTCGCCCCTACCGACCTTTGACCGTGGCGCATCCGGGGATGCGCACTCAGCGTGACCTCCGACTTCCGACCTCAGATCTCTGATCAATGATCCACTTTTCGCACTTCTCCTACCAGTATCCTGACACCCCCGCGCCGGTGCTCGACGACATCTCTCTGCACCTGGCGGAGGGAGATTTCGTGCTGGTCGTGGGGCCGTCGGGCGCGGGGAAATCCACCTTCCTGCGCAGCATCAACGGCCTGGTTCCGCACTTTTACGGCGGCAAGATCGGCGGGGCGGTGCGGGTCGATGGCCGGGATCCGGTGCAGGTCGAGCCGCGCGGCATGTCCGATCTGGTGGGTATGGTGTTTCAGGACCCGGAATCGGGCTTTGTGGTTGATGTGGTCGAAGATGAACTGGCCTTCGCCCTGGAAAACTGGGCTTTCCCCCGCGATGTGATGCGCAAACGCGTGGAGGAAGCGCTGGATCAGTTGCAGATCGCCCATTTGCGCGACCGCCCGGTGAGCGATCTCTCAGGCGGGGAGAAGCAGCGGGTGGCCATCGCCTCGGTGCTGACGCTGCATCCCGATATTTTGGTGCTGGACGAGCCCACCTCGCAGCTTGATCCGCAGGCCGCGGAAGAGGTGTTGCTGGCCCTGCGCCAACTGAACGAAGACCTGGGCATCACCATCGTGCTGTCCGAGCACCGCCTGGAACGGGTGGTGCAATACGCCGACTCCGTGCTCTACTGGCCGGGCGATGGCCAACCGCCTTTGCTGGGCGATCCGGGCGAGATCATGCGGGCCATCCCCCTCACCCCGCCCCTGATCACCCTGGGGAAGGCGTTGGACTGGCAGCCGCTGCCGCTCACCATCAAGGCGGGCCGTCGTTTCGCCCGCGCCCTGAAACCGGATCTGG
>DUEF01000180.1 GCA_011176555.1 Caldilineae bacterium | reverse complement strand
GCTGGCTGTCCGGCCACCTGGCTCAGATTGACGAACAGCCCCGCCGAGGTGTTGGGGTCATCGTCCGTGTCCGTCTCCTGGATGAAGAGGCCGTCCAGGTCGGGGAAGACGCCGGTGATGACGCCCTTGACGCTGAGCCGGTCGAGCACGTAGGGCGAGCTGGCGCCGGGGCCCTGGATGGCCCAGATCGGCACGGTGTCGCCCACGAATGTGATCAGTTCACCGCTCTCCGCGGCTTCGGGCCATTGATCGGCCGTGGCGCTAAAGCCATCGGAGAGAATGGCGCCCTCGGCGAGCTCGGAAACGGTCGCGGTGTAGGTGACGGACACCTGAGCGCCGTCGCCGGGCAGTTCGGGTAGGGTCCAGACAATGGCGTCGCCTTCCTGCACGCCACCTTCCGAGATGCTCTCCACGGTCACGCCCTCGGCGGGAAGCGTAGCTTCGACGCGGATGTTGGTCATGGGCGCGGCGGTGTGGTTGAAGATGGTGGCGGCGTAGGAGAGCGTCTGGCCGGGCTGCACCGTGTTGGGCGCGTCGGCGGTGATCAGCAGGATGGGCGGGAACACTTCCTGCAGGTCGGATTGCAGACGAGGGTAGAGCTGGAGCTTGCCGTCGCGCAGTTCGAGGATGCCTTTGGCCCGGTAGAGCTTACCCGTCTCGATGATTTCGACGCCGATGTTGGTGAGTTTGTCGACATAAAGTCCGAGCGTGACGCCGTCGTCGTCGTTCAGGTCGATTTCGTAGCTGTAACTGAATTCTTCCACGCGACTGACGAGGCCTTCGACTTGCACCAAGTCGCCGGGCAGGGTTTCCTTGTCGGTGGCCGCATCGGCGATGGAGACCGGCTGGGGCGCGGGTATCGTGTCGGGCGTGGCCTTTGCCAGGATCTCGACGTCGTCCGGCACGAGGATGGGCACGATCTGCCTGGCCCCGCGATACACGCCGATCTCGCCGTGCACCCGCACCCGGTCGCCGATCTTGATATCTACGACATCCTCGCCGCCGAACACCTGCACTTGCATGCCGCCCGTGTCATCCTGCAGATAGAATTTGGTGTTGCCGCCGCCTGCGTAATAGCCGCCGGTGTACATCGTGGCCACGCCTTCGACGGTCAGCTCAGCGCCCTGCAAATCCCGGGCCGTGGCGACGGGGATGACGCCGCCGGCGATGGCTGTGATGGCGGGGCCCGCGACTGCCACGTCGGGCCAGTCCGCCGCCTGGATGTTGGCGCTGTGGGCGACGGCGGTCATGTAAGTCCAGGGAAGCGTGACGGGGATGGAAATCGTGGCTTCATCGCCATCCGCCAGTGTTTCCAACGTCCAGAGGATTGTGTCCTGATCAGATGCAGACACGTTTGCGGGCAGATCCCCGATTGTGAGCCCGGCCGGGAGGAGGAATTCGACGACGACATCGTGCACGTCCTGCCCGGTTTCATTCCCCACCAGCAAACTGTATTCGAACTGACTGCCTGGCTCGGCCTGCTCCGGCGCGGCGACTGCGATGGTCAACCGTTGCGCCACCGCGGGCGTGAGGGGGCTGCCGCTGTTCTGGGGATGCGGCGCTTCCTGCAAGGTGAAGTCGGCGGCGTTGTCGTCGCTGTCCGCGGCGTTCCCGGCTTCGCCGCCGGGGTTGCGTTCCAGCGAAACGCCGTTGGCCATGGCCTCGGCTGCCGTCCCCTCGGTGAATGCTTCCGGCGCTTTGCCCCAGCCCAGACGGTCAGCGATTTCACCATCCGGCTTGTACAGGGCCAACCCGCCGTTGAAGGTGTTCAGCGCCTGCTCGAACGCGGCGTCGGGCGTGACGCCAACATCCTGACCCGCTCGCGCCAGCAAATAGTGGCCCTGGCCGGGCAGCAGCGTTTTGCCGCGCCACTGGTAGACGGGAATATCTTCTTCGCTGGTTCCCAAACGATACGCCAGCGACCAGCCATCCAAATCCAGCGGCGCGCTGCCGGGATTGTAGAGCTCGATGAATTCGTAGTTGTTGTTGCCCTTGATGCCGCCCAGCACTTCGCTGATGACGACTTTTTCGGTCACTGCGGGAGGCGGCGCGGCGGTCGGCTCCAGAACCGCGGTGGGGGTGGGCGCTTCTGGTGGGGCGACGGTGGGCGCGGGGGGCGGTTGGCACGCGGCCAGGAGCAGGAACAGCGTCAGGAGGAGGGGGAAGATGAGCAGTCGTTTGTGCATGGGGGAATCCTTGGGAAGCGTCTGGGAATGAGTTCTCTGGGATATTGGGTATTCGATATTGTTTGCTCGGGTAGGGAATTTCACCAACCATTATGGGCTGATCGGACGCTTTTTTCAAGTTATGGATTTCTGGGAATGGGTGTCGATGAAAAGTGTGTGTATAATGTCATTGCGAGGCCGCAGGCCGAAGCAATCCCCAGACAGCATGATCGGGGATTGCTTCGCCAAAAATCGGCTCGCAATGACAGATCTTTCTCATGCGACCAACCCTCAACATCCTCACTCCCCGCCAAATCGTCCGCATCATCGCCGAGGCCAAGCATATTCTGGCCGAAATCGGCATCGAAATCGACAGCGCTATCCTCAAGGAACGGCTGTTGACGCACGGCCTGACGGTCGATCCTGGCTCCGACCGCCTCCAGTTTCCCAGCGAAATCGTGGACAAGGCCCTCGCCGCTGCGCCCGGCCAGTTCACCCTGTTCAATCGGGATGGCGAAGCTCACGCCACGCTGGGCGGCGGCAGCGTCCATTTCGTCCCTGGCTCCAGCGCCCTCAAGCTGCTCGACCATCGTACGGGTTCCGTCCGCCCCGCCGCTACCATCGACTTCGTCGAATACGTCCGAGTGGCCGACACCCTGGAGCACATCGCTTACCTTGCCACCGCTTTCTCCGCAAACGACATCGAGCCGCAAGTGTCCGACGCCTGGCGGCTTTATCTTTGCCTGACCAACTCGCTTCAACCCGTCGTGTCCGGCGCTTTCACCGCGCACGGCGTCCCGCGCATGGCCGAGATGATGGCGCTCTTCCGGCGCGACAAGACTGATCTGGCTCGACGTCCCCTCGCCATCTTCACGATCACGCCATCCGGTTCCTTCCGCTACGGCGAGGACTCCTGCCAGAACCTGCTCGATTGCCTGGACTGGGGCATCCCCATCGAAATCGTTCCCGTCACCAATATGGGGTTGACCGCGCCCGTGACCTTGCTGGAAGCGACGGTTTTTCACACAGCCGACGTGCTGGCGGGCGTCGTCATGGCGCAGTTGTTGCGACCGGGGCATCCAACACTTTTTGGCGGCGCGCCCGCCGTTTTCCACATGCGAGAGGCCACTTCGCCCATGGCCGCCATCGAAGCCATGCACCTGACTACGGCCTATGTCGCTGTGGCCCGGTATTTGGGGTTGCCCACTCAGGCCTATCTGGCGCTCAGCGATGGCAAACTGCTCGACGCTCAGGCCGGGGCCGAATCCTCTGCCGGGGCCATGTTGGCGGTGTTGTCGGGCATCGATTCGGTTTCTGGGTCCGGCATGTTGGATTACGTCATGACTTTCAGCCTGGCCAAACTGGTCTTCGACAATGAAATCTGCGGGCAGGCCCTGCATTTCGCGCGGGATGCAGCCTGGACGGGGGAAGTCTCCAGTCTGGATCTGGCGCGGGAGTTGTTGGCGGAGGGGCATTTGCTCACTTCCGAGCACACCCGGCGCTATTGGCCCGATCAGCTCTATCTTCCCGGCCCTCTCTTTGACCGCACCGACCGGGAGCGCTGGCATGCAAGCGGTAGCCCCAGCCTCTGGCAGCGAGTAGTGATTGAGGTTGAAGAGCGCCTCGCTCGCTATCAACCCATCTCAACTGATCCCCACCTTGATTCTGAACTCCGCCGCCTCATTCGCACAGGCATGAGTGAAGGCGCTCGATTACCCGAAACGCCGGAATCGTCGTAGAATATCGGCATCACCTGGAGGCCAAATCCATCATGGCAGACAAACCCATCGAACAGAACCTGTACTACGATCACAAAGCAGGAAAAATCGTCCTCACCAAAGACATGGACGAGGAACTCAAACAACTCATCCGCGCGGGCCGAAAAGTGGAAGCCGTCAAGCGCGTGGTGAACTGGACGCACAGCGGCCTCAAAGTGTCCAAGGATTACGTTGACGACCTTGCCCGAAATCTCTAATTGCGCGAGGTTTACGAGATATTGGGTAGCGGATATTTGATATTGGATATTTCGCCGACTTTCCGTAGCCTTACGAATACCCAATACCCAATATCCAATTCTCCGAGCGCTGGCTAACGATTTTTCTGGAAAACCTGAGACGTTATCGCCGCGGCGAAACGCTCATCAACGTTGTGGCTAAGCGGCGATTTGCCTAAGCGTCCGACAGCGCCGCCTGTGCTTCTTCTTTTTGGGCAGTTCTCGCCATGGCCCATGCCAGGGAGATGATTCCGAGCACAATCAGGCCCCAACCGACGACATTGATCAGCAGATGCAAGTCATCGGCGTAGTTGACGCCGCCCGCTGTGTGACTTGGCGCCGCCCAGAAATGGGAGGTCAGCGTGATTCCGCCCGCCAGGATAGCAGCCACACCCCCCGCGACGGCATTGTCGGAGGCGGCGTCCGCACTTTCAAATCCGACCTTTTGCCAGATGCCGGGAATGCGCAAGATCAGGAAGTAGATGAGGACGATGATGGTGGCATAGAGAATCATATCAGTCGGCGCGCCCGAGCCTCGAAACTGCACAGAGGCGAAGACATGAATGCCTGAGGCGATGAGGCCAAGCACGAGAATGATAACGGCATTTCGGTACGAGTTCAGCTTTTTACGGGCCAGTTGCACGGTCGCCCAGAACCCGGCGATACCCAGAGCGAGGCCAGCGATTACGAACGACATGTACAGCCATTTGTAATCCGCCAACACGGCAAAGGGGCCGAACTTTTCAGGCCACAAGGCGACGCATGTGGTGCCGATGCCCTCCAATAAATGCAGCGCCGCTGCAAGTCCGAGCAGGATGATGGCGATCCAGCGCAAAACTTTACCCAGTTTGGATGGTTGGTTTGTCATGATTTCCTCCTCTTTTGCTTTTGAGAACGGCGGTGTCGTCGCGACAGCAATCCGCTTGGTTCGATTTGGGTGTTTTTGTTAACGCACAGTCCCGGTGATGATCAGGATCATAGCGCTGAGCATGTACAGGGATGCGTACTTGAACAAGCCGAAGTTGAGTCGTTGGGAAGGGCGCAGCACGCTGGTGGCGGCCAGCAACAACAGGGCGACGGATAGCACCAACAGCACGTACATGGTTCCGGCCGTCAAGCCCACGCCCCAAGCGGAGATAACCATCGCCCCGACGGCCAGCGCGCTGGACAGGGCAATGATGATGCGCGTCCATTGGAAACCATAAGCCGCGGGGATGGTGGGTACGCCCGCCTTCTGATAGTCGTCGAAATAGCGCATGGCGAAGGTGAGGATGTGGGTGGGGATCCAGAAGAGGATGGCCGCGGTGAGCATGAGTCCAATCCAATCCAGCTCGCCCAGACCCAGCGCCCGCCCCGCCAACAGCGGCATGCCGCCGGAAATGCCGCCCCAAAGGATAGACCAGGCGGAACGCCGTTTCAGCCACAGTGTGTAAACGACTACGTCGAAGAAGCTGCCGGCGAAGACGATGGTCCCGAACAGCGGGTCTATCGCCAACGCCCAAGCGATGCCCACGAACGAGAGCAACAGGCCGAGAACCAGCGCTTCGGTGGGGCTCACCCGGCCGGTTGGCAGGGGCCGCCAGCATGTGCGCTGCATCATGGCGTCGATGTCCCGGTCGTGCCACATATTCAGCACGGTGCTGCCGCTGATCGCCAGGAAAAGACTGCCGGCGGCGCCCAAAATCTCGCGCCAGTCACCCGCCAGCGTGCGTCCGGCGCTGAGATAACCCACCACGCCGGTCAGCAACAGCAGTCCGGTTTGGTAGCTCTTGATCAGCGACCAGTATTGGCGTAGTCTGGCGCCGAGCGTTTTCATGTGGTTCATGGGGTTGTTTTTGTGACGAAAGATCAAAGATTCATGATTAAGGGCGCATCCGCCTCGCCCGCTTTAATCTTTGATCCTTAATCTTTGATCCTTACTTCTCGCGAACACAGCGAAAACCGACGGAAATGCTGTAGTAATCGGGGCTGGCGCTGTTGCGAGTCCAACTACGCAGGTTGTACTCGTAATCCATAAAACTGCCGCCCTTGAGATAGCGCAGATGCGTGTCTTCGTTCACGTCGCCGGTCCATTGCCAGACATTGCCCGCCATGTCGTACAGGCCGTAGGGGCTGGGCGAGTCGATCGTCTGGTAACCGGCATGGGTCTGGCCGTTGTAGAACCCCACCGGCGTGGTGTCGCCCACCGT
>DUEF01000018.1 GCA_011176555.1 Caldilineae bacterium | reverse complement strand
GCTGGAGCAGGGCAGCATCAATGCGCGCTACACGGTGGAGTTGTGCGGTAAAGAGACGCCCGTCTACGATGGATGCGCCCGCCCTTTGGTGCGCGAGCCCTTCCATGCCCATTATTTCCACGGCCCCGACGGCATGGGCGGCATGGATTATCCCCATCCCAAACGTCCGCCTGCGCCCGGTTACGCCGTCAACGAATTGATCCGGCGTTTTGGCGAGGCCCCCGGCGAGATCACCCTGGTGACGCTGGGGCCGCTCACCAATATCGCCACAGCCCTGCGCATCGAACCGCGGTTGGCGCAATGGGTGAAGCAATGTTACGTGATGGGCGGGGCCGCGTGGGCGGTGGGCAATGTCACGCCTGCGGCAGAGTACAATATTTGGTGCGATCCGGAAGCCGCCCGCATTGTGTTCCATTCCGGGATGGAAATGATGATGGTGGGGTGGGAACTCTGCCGGGGCGAGGCCAATCTCACCGGGGAAGAGATGGCGATGGTGGCGGGATTCGACACCGAACGGGCGAGATTCGCCATCGATTGTAACAAACACGCCCTCGATGCCAGCACTTTTCTACAAAGCGATCCCGGCCTGGGGCTTCCCGACCCGGTGACGATGTCCATCGCTCTGGACCCGACCATCTGCACCAAGCGCAGCAAGCACTACGTCGAAGTTTCTTGCGATGATCTCACTCGCGGTATGACCATCGTAGACGAACTTCACGTCACCCGCACCGAACCTTATCGAGACCGCCATTGGTGGGGCCCCAGGGATCCCAACATCGAAGTCTGCTGGGAAATCGACATCGGGCGCTGGAAGGAAACCCTGTACCGGACGCTGCGCTGAAATTTTGAAATTCGGATTGCGGATTGCGAAATTTCGGACGCCCCATTTCGAAATTCGAGATTCGCAATTGCTCTTACTGCATTCTCACCACGACTTTGGCGTTACTCCACAGCTCTTCCAGGCGGTAGAACGCGCGCTGGTCGGGTGAAAAAATGTGGACGATGATATTGCCGTAGTCGAGGAGTTGCCAGCCGGACGTACGGTCGCCCTCGGTGTGCAGGGGCTTGATCTTCTGGTCGCGTAATTCGCTGACCAGGGCATCCACCAGCGCCTGGCTCTGGCGATCGCTGGTGGCGGTGGCGATGACGAAATAATCGGCGAAAGGCGACACCTCGCTGATGTCGAGTAACAGGATATCCTCGGCCAGTCTGTCATCGAGGATATCGACCATGGTATGGGATAGGATTTGGGCGTTCAGGGGTTGCACCTCGGTTGAGTGAAGGGTGGTTGGTTTGCCGAACTGGTGAGTATCTTAGCATAAGGCGGGGCGAGGCGAAAGGGCGGGGGCCGGAGGGGAGGAGCGCCATATCCGGGAAGACGGACGACTGTCATCTCGAACAGAACGGAAAGATTCAGCACCAATTGCGGGGAGCCTGGCATTATGCTACAATCCAAATTGAACTAAAATGAGGTTCTCATGTATCCAACTTTGAAAGCCACCGTGCAAAATGGCAAAATTCAGTTACTTGAAGACATTGGCCTTCCGGAAAATGCGATGTTGCTCGTGACTGTAATGGATGACGCTTTGTCTGATACCTTTTCGTTGGGAGAGCATCTTATTGCAGGGTTGCAGGACATTGCATCGGGGAGGGTAGTACAAATCAATTCGTCGGAAGAACTCCACAGCTACCTTGATTCTGTTCTGGGCAAGGCTTGATGTAGTACCGATTTGTATTTACCAATTGGTTTGACCGTAATCTTAAAGCGCTACGCAAACACAATCCTCGTTTGAGGAAGGATATGTTGCTGTTTCTGGAAAACTTTTCCCCAGAATTGCATCCTATCATCCCCCACACTGGCGGCGCACGCAAGGCTCGGATGAAAGCCAAGGAACGAGGGGCAAGAGGCGGGTATCGCGTCGTATACTATTTTTTTGAAGGGAATACTGTCTGGTTTATCACCATCTACGATAAAGTTTCAAAAGAAGATTTGTCGCAAGAGGAGAAGAGGCATATCCGCGGATTGGTTCAGGAAATTCGAGCGCGTAATGAGGCTGGCTCAGATTGAAGGCCAAGCGTCTTACCCCACCGCGATCTCCTTTCTGCTCCCGTACATTTCTTCGTAGTACTGGCGGAACTCGCCCTCCTTGATGGGACGCCACCACCATTCGTTCGCCACGTACCAACGCACGGTCTTGCGGATGGCGGCCTCGCAATCATGCTCCGGCTCCCAGCCCAGGGCTTTGAGCTTATCGACGTTCAGGGAATAACGGCGGTCGTGACCGGGCCGGTCTTCCACGTGCTGGATCAAATCCCGCGAGGCGCCCAACTCGTCCAGCAGTATCTCGACCATCTTCAGGTTCTCCAGCTCCTGGCCTGTGCCCACATTGTAGATTTCGCCCAAGCGGCCGCGGTGCAGCACCACATCGATGCCCGCGCAATGGTCGCCGACCCACTGATAATCGCGCATCTGGCGGCCATCGCCGTAGACCGGGAGTCGTTTGCCCTCCAGGGCGTTGGTCACGAACAGGGGCACCACTTTTTCGGGGTACTGGTACGGGCCGATGTTGTTGGCTCCGCGCGTGATCGTCACAGGCAGTTTGTAGGTCACCCAGTAAGCCAGCGCCATTAGATCGCCACTGGTCTTGCTGGCGGCATACGGGCTGCGCGGGGCCACCGGGTCGGTCTCGACAGAAGAATGGCCGGGGGGAATGTGGCCGTAGACCTCGTCGGTGGAGATCTGGTGATACCGTTCGAGGCCAAACTTGCGGGCGGCTTCGAGCAGGACGTACGTGCCGTAGACATCGGTCTGGATGAAGGCGTCCGGATCCATGATCGAACGATCAACATGGGTTTCGGCCGCGAAATTGACGATGGTGTCGATTTCGTTGTCCTGGATCACACGCTCGACCGTGGGGGCGTCGCAGATGTCGCCGCGAATGAAAGCGTAACGCGGGTCATCGCTGGCATCGACCAGGTTGTTGAGGTTGCCGGCGTAGGTGAGTTTGTCGTAGACAACCACGTTGTAGTCGGGATATTTTTCGAGCAGGTGATGGACAAAATTGGCGCCGATAAAGCCGGCGCCGCCGGTGATGAGAAAATTCTTCATGTTCCTATTTCCAGTAGGTCGAAACTGCGGCTGAGGGTGAGTGTGGGGATTTCCAGAAAAACCAGGGCGATATCCTCTTCGCCCGGGGGAAAGCGTTGGATATGGCGTTCTCGTTCGTCGGGCGCGGCCGCTGTGCTGAGAAAAGTCAGGTCGCCGCGCTGAAACAACAGCTCGCCCGCCGCGGAAATCTCCTCTCGGGCCAGTTGCATACGCCGTTGCATGGCGGGCAGGGCGCGGCGGAAGAAGTGAACGGTGTAGGGATCATCTTGTTTATCGCTGGCCGCGTGATAGGCCGGGCAGAATTCCCGCGCCCAGAAGCGTTCGGCGGTGCGGAAGGCGGGAGAGAGCAAATCGGCGTGCAGAGTGACGTCCAGCGTCGCGCCCAGGCGTTCGGTGCGCACCAACGGCCCGGCCTGGCATGGGCGCAGGTCGAAATAGGCGCTTGGCTCAAATTTTCGCCAGTGGGAATAGGCCTGTTGCAGGCGTTCCAGGCGGTCGGCCAGCAAGGCCACGCCGTCGGCGAGTTGCTGGATCGTGCGCTCTTGGGGGCCGCGAATGGGGACGCGATAGGCGGGCACGAGGACTTCATCTAAAAAGTCCTGGCTGACGCTATGGCAAGGCCAACTTTGATGAGGAAGGGCGATGTGCGCGGCGAGGGCGGGGAGAGATGACGGCAAAGTGGCTAAACTAGACCCAGACGAGAGTTGTCGCCCAGGGTGACTTTGAGCGCACGGGGTTTGAGTTCGGAGTGGTGCATCTCCACGTTGCGACCGATCAGACTATCGGTGATGCGCGTGGGCACATCGATGATTTGGCTGTGTTCCAGCATCAAGCTGTGCTCGATCTCGGCGTCTTCCACCAGGCAATCGTGATAGATCGAGGTGAAGGGGCCGACGTAACTGTTCACGATGCGGGTGTTTTTGCCGATGATGGTGGGGCCACGCACCACGCTGTTGATGATCTGCGCGCCGGTTTCCACGAATACGCGTTCATCCACCTGCGAATCCTTATCGACGAAGCCATCGACGCGGGGCGTGAGCTCTTCCAGCACCTTGCTGTTGGCCGCCAGCATATCGATCGGCTTGCCGGTGTCGATCCACCAGCCGCGATGGATGTAGGGATGGACGTTGTAATCCTGCTCGACCAGCCACTGGATGGCGTCGGTGATCTCCAATTCGCCGCGCCAGGAGGGTTTGATCGCTTGCACGGCGCTGTGGACGTTCTCGTCGAACATGTAGATGCCCACCAAGGCCAGGTTGCTGCGAGGTTCGCGCGGTTTCTCCACCAGGCGTTTGATCGAACGATCCGGGTTCAGTTCGGCCACGCCATAGTGTTGGGGCTCCTGAACCGGGGTGAGTACGATCTGACAGTTGTGATCAGAATCTCTGAAGTCGCTGATGAGGTTGCTGATGCCCCCTTCGATCACGTTGTCGCCCAGGAACATGACGAAACGATCGTCCCCGAGGAAATCCTGGGCGATGATCACACAGTGCGCCAGGCCCAGGGGCGCTTCCTGCACGATGTAGGTGATGTCCACCCCCCAGCGTTTGCCCTGCCCCACCGCATTCTGCACCCTCCGGCCATTTTCTCCGCTGCCAATGATGATGCCGATATCGGAGATGCCCGCGTCGCGGATCGCCTCGATCACGCGGAACAACACCGGTTTGTTGGCGACGGGAATCAGTTGTTTTGCGTTGGTGTAAGTCAGGGGGTAGAGCCGGGAGCCTTTGCCCCCACTGAGGATGAGCGCTTTCATTTCGATGATCCTTGTGGATGGCTATTGGTTAGAAGTTCTTTTCTGACGACCACTTGGGCCGTTGCTTCAACTCTGGCCATACGAGCCATACGCGCTGGGATCGACGGCGGCGTTGGTCAGCACCGCCCCCACCACGTTGGCGTTGACTTTTTCCAGGAGATCCTTGGCGCGTTCGGCGTGTTCTCGCTTGGTGTGGCCGGCGCTAACGACCAACAGCACGCCATCGACTTTGCTCGCCAGCAGGGCGGCGTCGGTGGCCGCGGTGACGGGCGGTGCGTCGAGCAGAACCAAGTCCGCCTGTTTCAGCAATTGCGCCAGCAGGGCGTCCATGCGTTTCGAGGCCAATAGATCAGCCGGGTTGGGCGGAAGCGGGCCGGATGTCATCACCTGCAGGTTGTCCACTTCCGTGTCTTGCAGGGGCGGGATGGCGTCTTGCTCCAACAAGGCGGTGGAAACCCCCTCGTTGTTGCTCAGTCCGAGCAGTTCGTGCAGTTGCGGCCGGCGTAGGTCGCAATCCAACAAAATGACGCGCTTGCCCGCCTGGGCGCTGATCACGCCGAGGTTGGCCAGTGTCGTCGATTTGCCCTCGTTTGGCGCGGCGCTACTCAGCAGTAGGCTGTGCAACGGTTTGTCCAGACTGGAAAACTCCAGATTGGTGCGCAGGCTGCGGTAAGCTTCGGCGCGGGGAGAACGAGCGTCGGTCAGGGTGATGAGATCGATAGTCATAAGATTGAGGAGAGCGGCGGTTTCGGTGAGCCGGAAGTTAGTAAACGTCCAAGAATATATTCTCGATTGAGGATATTGGTTATTCGATATTGATTTCTCGGGCCTCAATATCCAGTATCGAATAGCCAATACCGATTGGACTCATGGTTGACGCTGTTTGTAGTTACGCGGGCGGGATGGTTCCCAATACGCTGGTTCCCAGCGCTTTTTCGACGTCTTCTGTGTCGCGCAGCACGCCGGATTCGAGCCATTCCAGGGCGAAGATGATGAGCGCCCCGGCCAGAGCGCCGAGGATGAGGCCCGCTAGCGCGTTCATCTTGGGATTCGGTTTCCATTGCGGCGCGTCGCGGGCGTCGTCGACGATGCTGATATCGATCCGGTCTCGTTTATCCTGCAATTGATTCCACGCTTCGCGTTCATCCACGAAGATCTGCGCCATGGTCTGCACGATGACGATGGCTGTCTGCGGGTCGCGGTCTTTGGCGACAATCTCCATCACAAAACGGTCGGGCTCGGGGTTGACCTCGATTTCCTCCAGGAATTCGTAGGAATTCATGTCGAGCTGCGAGCGGTCGATGACTTTGTTGGCCATGCGATGGGTGAGGAGATTGGTCTGGTAGTTGCGCAGCAGGTCTTTGAGCGAGTTGCCCAGGCCCCAGTCGGCGCGGGCGGGAACGACGCTAACGAGGATGCGCGCCCGATAGGTGGGATCCTGCATCTTGCTGAAGCCAAAAGCTGCGGCCCCGGCGATCAGGGCGGCGAGCAGGATGATCCAACCTCGTTTTCGTAGAATTCTCAGGTATGTCTTGATTTCCATTGGGGAACGATTCCTTGGCAGGTGGCAAGTTACAGGTCGCAGGTTGCAGGTCGGGGGTGGTTCCGCTGCCAAGTTGGACTTGCCGCCTGCCACCTGCGACAAAAATCAACTATCTTCGCTGCCGCACTAAACGCTTATTTTAGCATGATGATGGTTCAGCCGCTATTTGCGCGGTATCTCGCCCAGCACCCTGAATCCCAGCGTCTCCAGTTGCTGGCGCGTGCGGATGCGATCATCCAGGTATTCGAGCAAGAAAATCAGGCCGACGCCGGCGATGAACGCCAGGGCCAGTCGCAGGGGCAAATCCAACCGTTCTCTTAGCCCCGGCCCGATAGCTGTCACCCCGCCGCGGTGGATGCGATAGACGACTCCCTGATCGGCCAACAGGCGCGGCATGAAGATGTGGGCGTCTTCGGTCAGGGTCGCTTCGACCGCGTCGGCGATGAGCGGCAGTTTGGCGGGATCGTCACCGTAAACGGTCACTTGAAGGATGCGATGGACGGTGCCGGTTTGGGCCGAGCCCTGGATCACGCCCGGGGACACCTGGATCCCCTGTTCCACCAAACGCTCCGAAACGGCGGCGGCGAATTCGGAGCCTTTCACGATCTCGCTGAAGTCGTCGATCAGGTATTCCGATGAAAGCGCGGTGTAGTAACCATCGTAAGTGTAGGCGTCGTCCAGCTTTTGCGGCTGCACGCCCACGCTGAAGGACATGCCCAGGACATACGAGGTCGGTCGGGGCCGCCACGGTTGCTGGGTGAGCAGCGTGAACGCCAGGGTGAGCAGCAGCAGGGCGGCCAGAATCCACCAACGGCGGCGGATGATATCGAAATAGGTGCGGAATTCCATACAAAAAGTGTGCAACAGGTTGGGGTTCGGGTCAAGTTTGGCGCGTTACGTGTTGCACGGCGCTACGAGACCTGCCGAACGGACCACGCACGACGTAATACGGAACATGCCGTTTTGGTTCGACCACTGCGCTTCCTTGACGCCAAAGATCGGCGAATGTTATACTGCCGGCGGTTCCCCCGCCTTCCCCCACCCCAGCGGTGAAATTTGTCCCCCCCACGGGAAGGTGAAAAAGGAGAGATTTACATGCCAGGCTCCACGTCCCCCAAGCCGATTGTGAACCCTGCCCCCCTTGCCAGGATACAGGGTTTGAGTGATGATCATGTCGCCAGTCTGAACGCGTATTGGATCACCAGCATCCAGGAGTTTTTGGCTGTGGCCGAATTGCCCGATGGCCGCCATCAATTGGCCCTGATTCTCGAACTCGACGATGATCAAGTGACCAAGTTGGTGAAGAGCGCAGAACGGGAGCTTCCACCCTCCCGCGGCCCGGAAAAAGCGAGGGAAGACGAGGTCATGCTGCGCGATTATGGCACGGGCGCCCTGGAGCCGCCACCAGCGCAGATGCGCGCGGTCGAGGAATACGAAACCATCGCTTATGCTGGTGAACTCCCGGCCCTGGTCGATTACACGGCTTCCATGCCCGCTGTCCGCAATCAGGGTGTGCGCGGTACGTGTGTGGCCTACGCTGCCGCAGCCGTACGCGAATTCCTGGAAGTTCAGTTTCTGCAGGATGGTGGGGAGCAAGCAGATGCAACTGGCGTGGATTTATCGGAGCAGTTCATTTACTGGTGGTGCAAGGAGCAAGATCATCTTCCCCATGTGAGCGGCACTTATCCGCATCTGGGCATGGAATGCCTGGCGGAAGTCGGTGCGCCCCCGGAAACCATCTGGCCCTACGATGCGACGCCCCAGCCCGGCAACGAGGGGCAGGGGCCGCCGCCCGCCGGGGCCGAAGAGGCGGCGGTGCGCTATCGCATCAAACGGGTGATCCGCATCGATCCCAAGGATGTAGCCAGTATCAAAGCCGCGCTGGCCGATGGCAAAGCGATCCTTTTCACCATTCCCGTGTTCAATTCCTGGTTTCAAAATCGCATTACGCGGCGCTATGGCAAGATCAATATGCCATTGCCCGGCGAAAAATCCAGCGGGGCTCACGCCATGGCGCTTGTCGGCTATGTCGATGATGAAAATGCGCCCGGCGGCGGCTACTTTTTGCTTCGCAACGCCTGGTCGCCGTGGGGGTACGACAATCCCCAGGGGGAGGGCTTTGGCTCTATCCCCTACGCCTTTATCGCCACTCACAACTTGGCGGCTGACACCGGCGACCGGGCCTCGACGGCTGACGTTTATATCCGGGACAATGTGGACGACCGAGGCGAGACGCCCAGCGCGGGTAACAAGTTCAACAGCCCCGATATCTGGTTGCGGCGCAACGAAGATGGTCGGGAAGGCCACCAGATCGCCCGTCCCGGCGAGACCAACTGGCTTTACGTGCGGGCCTGGAATTTGGGGCCGCAGGTGGCGAAGGACGTGCGCGCCGCGCTCTACCAGGCGCAGGCGTCGCCATCCATCTGGCCGGAGGATTGGCGGGAAATTGGCGAAGCGACATTTACCGACATCCCTGCCGGCGAATCCGCCACGACCGCCCTTGCCTGGACCCCGCCAGATGCTGGCCCGCACAGCTTCTTCGCCCGCATCAGTTCCGCCGATGATCCGGTGCAGCACGAATGGTCGGTGCGTAACGACAACAACGTGGCGCAGAAAAGCCTGATCGTTTTGCGCATCAAACCCGGCGCCCGGGCGAGATTTCGCTTTGTCATGCACGCGCCGCCCGGCGAATCTGCGCGCATGAATCTGGACATCGACCGGCGTTCATTCGAAAAAGGTCGGGTGGAGCTACAAATGGTCGGGCTGGAACGGGCGCGCAGCGTCAGATTGATCGAGGATGAAGCCAGATTGGCCAACCTCGCCCTCAAGTCCAGCGCTGAGCAAGAGGTCAAGGTGACGATCACGGCGGATGACCGCGCCAAACCGGGCGAGCTCGGCGAAATCGTCTTCACCCAGCATTATGGGCGTTTGCTGATCGGCAGATTGATCGCTCAGGTGGAGATTGTGTGATTGCCGGGAGCCCCACTCCCATCGGCAATCACACAAGAATAAATTTCCCCATTTGTCATTGCGAGTGGGCACAGCCCCGAAGCAATCCCCAAGGCGCATATGCAAATGAATGTTGGGGATTGCTTCGGCAAATGACCTTCGGTCGTCCCTCGCAATGACACGAACGGGGAGTTTTTTACCGCCACTGAGGGTGTTGGCTATCCCCTTTTGCAGTGCTGAGTGCTAGAAAGTAAACGTCAACCCTGCGCCTTCGATATCCATCAGGAACGGTGGCGCTTTTTCGATGATGATACGCTCGTCGCGCAGGTCTTTGGGGTCGATGTCCTTGTTCTCCAGGGCCAGTTCGCAGAGTACGACCTTACCGCCCAGATCCATGATGGTGTTGAACAGGCCGATCGGATCGGGCAAGCCCTTTGGTTGACCAAGTTTTTCCAGTTCGCCCTTGAGCGCCCATTTTGCACCGGCGGGGCAGAGGAAAACATGGACATCATAATCGAGGGCGAGGCCGGAGGAGGCGAAAATCAGCGTTGGCAAAATGCTCGCGGGGGCGTCGCCATTGCATACGATGGCCATTTTTTCGGTTCCGTTGGTTGACATGAGATTTTCTCCTTGATCTCGGTGAGTTTGTTCGTGGGGGCATTTTCAAGATGAGTTGGGTTGGTTTTTACTGAATGAACTCATCGTTGGGTATGCAGAGCTTCCAGCCTACTCTGATGAGGCTGGGGTTGGTAATCTTGGCGAAGCTGTCGTCCACTTCGTGCATTTGGTTGGTCAACGCGACAATGCCTCGATACAATCGGGGGTTGCCACAGTATTTCTTCGCCAGCCGACAAAGACAATCCCCCCGCTTTACGATGTATTCATTCGGACAGAACGCTTTCTTTTCCAGTTGCGCAACGGGGAGAGGCCCCGCCTGGCTCATTTGCATCGCTGAGGTGCAAGCTGCTGTTCCGGCGATGGGGTAGTTACGCCAATTACGCGAATCGTCGATTCGGAAAAGAGTGATTTCCGGATCGAGCGTCCAAGCGGACAGACCGTGCAGGCTGACCTGGGCGTCGTATCCCATGATGTTGAGGATACCGACCACTTGTGAGCTAGTGAAACCCAGATAGCAACAACTGACAATGGGCTTGTCTGCCGGTAAGCGGGAGAGGTTTTCCTCCTTGAACAATTCCCAACGTGGGATGTTGACCGCACCCAAGATGTGGCCCCTTTTATAACCGCTAGGCCATTGCAGACTGAGCACAAAGGGATCGTTTGCCGGATCTTCATCGAGGAGGATCTTTTCCAGATCGCAAGGGCAGATGGTGGGATCGGCATAGCGGTCGGAGGCCAGGTAAGCGTTGATGGCTGCGGTGATGATCTCTTCAGGCGTGTTCCCGGTCGCCTCGATTGCGGGGTATTCACCTGTGGGCTCGGCGATATGCGTTTCGGTGTCTATGGTATGTTCGCACACGCATTTCGGGTCGAAGTGGTCGGGAATAGCGGTCTTGTTTTGGGTCCAGCTCTCGAAGCCAAAGGCGAGATCTAGGGTGTTGTATCCCAACAGATTCAGGAAAGCGGACATCTGGGCGGAGTAAATGCAACGGTTGCAGTAAATCACGGCGAGCTGATCTTTTGGGATTTTGTCTTGGAGTTGGGCAATGTCGGCGATTTCATCCCACGGCACATTGATGGAGCCCGGAATGTGTCCCAGCGTGTATTCTGCGCGGGTCTGTACGCTGATGATCACCGGATCGTTGCTTGCATCGCCATCGTGCAGCAGAGCGTACAGGTTATCAGCACTGATGTGATAGCGATGATGTCGGTCAGAGAAGTAATCGGCGCTCGCTTTACGGATGACTTCTATGTTGGAAGGGGGGCTGTTGGCTTGCGCAACAGAGCAGACTTGTCCGCCCCAAAAAGCCAGGGCCCCGACCAGAACAAGCAGCCAAAGTTTTTTTAGCCAAGTGTTCATTTGGAACCTCCTTGCGTGAGGGGTTGCAAACGCCAAGATGAAATCCGGCGTTGCTTTGAGGTGAACTAAACCAATGATGGCGTTAGTTCCGGTTCCGCCATCTGTTTTGCCGCGGCCTTTTCTTTCACGGTTTGGAGATAGATGGCGACCGGTCGGTAGGCGAGGTGCGACCATTTGCCGAAGGGCACTTCCAACACCAACATGGGCGTTAGGATCGCCAGGTGGAGGACATAGGTGTAGTAAGTCGCCAATGGCAGGCCCAAGTAGCGGAAGATGTGCACCAGGATGCCGGTCACGGTGGTGGATAGCAACAGGATCAGGAACATCCAGTCGCTGGGATGTGAGTGGCGGTGCATCTCGGCATCCCGTTTGATCCGCCCGCGAATCATGGCTATTGTCCCCCATAGCAGGGCGATGGTCGCCAGGTAGCCGATCCAACGTTGCGGATGCCAGACGGGATAGATATCGTCGGTTTGGAACCATTTCAGAAAGACGACAATCAGGATCAACATGGTGACATAGCCCGCGGCCAGAAACCAGTGATTACGCCAGAGGGGTTTCTTCAGAAAATCTTTCTCCGGGTCTTCATCGCATTTCGACCATCGGCTCTGGGTGGCGAATTGGTAAATCAACTGCCAGATCTCGGTGATGTACAGCGAAAAAGGTATTTCGAGGTCCGTCCCCTGACGTATCGTGAAAAGGTACATCCGAAAGACGTTGGACAGCAGGAAAAATGCCAGACCAACGAACATGATCCAGTCGAGAGTGTGAATAAGATGAACGGGAGCAAAGGTGTTTAGCTCAACTCGCTCGGTGACAATGGGGCCATGAAGAAGCATGGCTGCAATCACAACCAGGATGCCCACAAACACTACTGAACCGATTTCCCAGCGCTCGGAAGTGTAAAATTTCCTCGCTAGACCGGTCCAATCGTATTGAGCTGTGAGCCAACGGCGCATCGTCATCTGCGCTTCGCCCGGCTCCGCCTGTCTCGGACAAGTTTCGGAGCACTCACCGCAGTAATAGCAAAGCCAGGGATCAAGACTCTGCTGCAGGTGATCGCGGAGACCCAACTGCACCATACGCAAGTTGTTGCGCGGGAAGGGCGTCTCGTCGGTGGCGAGGGGACAAATGGCGGTGCAGTTGCCGCAATTGAAGCAGGATTCGATGTTCACCTCACCGTATTGCTTGAGTTCTAACAGTAGATTTGGATCCGCACGGTTGCTCATGATTTCGACTCCTTGGCGAGAGCGTACAGATGATACTCGTACTCCTCGTCCAATCCAGCCTCGACGATCTGGGCGTATTTCTTCATCGCCGCGATGTGCCATAAGACATCATGGGCGGGAAGGCCGGTCTCCTCGGCCAGTTGGGGGACAGAGCGGGGCCCTGACTGCAATGATCGCCGCAAGGCCTTGCGAATCCCCTGTTGTTCTTTGAGCAGCGCCTGAGCCTCTTTGACCTGGTTGCGGCGCTGCTTGCGGAGTTCTGCCAGCATGGCGCTGCGCTTTTTGGCTTCTGCTTTGTCTGTCGTCATCCTACACCCTCCAGTGCGGGGATTGGGGCTGTGATGGCTTCCACCATGGCTTCGTATTCATCCAGGCGCCAGCCCTGGACATCAATCGCCCGGTTGGGGCAAGCGCTGACGCACACGCCGCAACCATTGCAGTTCGCTGGCGTCACGACCGCGCGTTGGTAACTCGCGCCATTCTGCGAGAAAGTCTGTAGCTGGATAGCGCCATCCTGTGGGCAGACGCGTACACACTCGCCGCTTCCCCGACAACGATCGGCGTCAACCCGGGCTACATAGGGCTCCAACTCGACTCGACCGGCACCGAGTAACGCCGCCACTTTCGAGGCTGCGGCCTCGGCCGCGGCGCAACTTTCCTGGATATTCATCGGCCCTTGGGCGGTTCCGGCCAGCATGATCCCGTTCACGGCGGTCTCGACGGGTTGTAGTTTGGGATGGACTTCCAGCAGAAAACGATCGTTGCCCGGAGCGATGTTGAACATGCCGATGAGATCGTCCACGGGGTTGGGCATCATGCCCACCGCCAGCACCACCAGATCCACCGGTAATTCGATCTCCTCACCCCAGGTCAGGTGATCTTTCACTTTGACCAGGAGTGGATGCACAGCGCCATTTTCGGACTGATACACTTCGGGGATCTCTTCGGCGAAATAACGCAGGAAAGTGACCTGATTCTTGCTGGCCAGCCGGTAGTACTCTTCGTGCCCGCGACCGTATGTGCGGATGTCTTCGTACACGTCGTAGATGTGAACATACGGGAAGCGGGCTCGTATCTGGTTGGCGGCGCTCAGCGTAGCTGTGCAGCACACCCGCGAGCAGTAGTCGTTGACATGGCCATCGGGCTGGGGCTTGTGGACGCCATCGATCTGACGGCTGCCCACGCAGTGGATCATGGCGATGCTGCGCACGGGGTGACCATTCCACTCCAGTTTGCCGCCGGAGGGGCCATCTTCGGCCAGCAGCCGCTCCAACTGGGGTAGGGTGATCACTTCAGGGAAGACGCCGTATCCCATTTCGCCGGGATGGGGCTCGTAAGGTCGGAAGCCGGTAGCCACGACCACAGCACCCACCATCAGATCGAATTCGACCGGCGTGTCGTCCAGACGGATGTCGCCGTTCTGACTGTATTTCAGACATTCCTCACAGAAGGTGCAGTGCTCCCAATCGATCACCGGGCCGGCCGGATAACAGCCGTCGTAGGGGCGATAGATGGCCTTGCGGGTCTTGAGGCCGTAGTTGAATTCATCCGGGACTTCGACCGGACAGATCGCTATCGCCTGCTCCACAGCGTCGAAGTTTTCACTGACGCCACGCGGCCGCTGGCGGATGCGTACCTGGAAATTGCCCACATAGCCTTTGGCCCCCACCACTTCGGCGCTGGTGTGGATGGTGATGTTGGGGTCGGCCAGAACGCGCTCGATCAGGCGATGCAGCAAGGTGCGGGCGTCTTCGTC
>DUEF01000179.1 GCA_011176555.1 Caldilineae bacterium | reverse complement strand
CTCTCGGTCCGGTAAAGACCCCACTGGTGGGGAAACTGCCGCGTTGCTCTTCCGTCTTCCAATCGTATCAAGGAGTCGTCGTTCAACAGAAAATAGGTGATGACACAGCGGGAGCCAGGGCGAAGAACGCGCGCAATCTCACCGATATAACCCACAACGTCATCGATCAGCATATGTGTAAAAACAGATTTCAAGAACACCACATCAAAGACATCGTCATCAAAGGGGAAACGGTAAGTTTTTGCTATCTCAACGCCATCGGGATTGTACAGAGGATTGTGGACATCAATGAGATGAAATTGGAAATGGGGATAGCGCGGTGTGATGGTGCGCTGGCACCATGCGATTGATTCCGGAACGATATCCAACCCCTCATAACGACCTCTAACATTCAGATAGGAGGTGAGCGGCACCGCGATACGCCCAATGCCGCATCCTACATCGAGCACAGCGCTATCTGGGTGCATACATCCTAGATCTATCAAGATTTGAGCGAAAACTTCACCGTGTTTCCGAAAACCATGATGGATGACATAGTCCGGCGAGATGCGCTTCGGTGGCTCCAATGGATCCCGCTTCCCCCGCAGGAATTCTAAAACATCCGCCGGCCAATAATAAAGGTAACGCAAAACACGCCTGGCTGGTTTAGGTAAGTGGTGCGTCCAACGTCTAATCATGATAAGTGTCGTAAAAGAGGGGGATCATGCGATGCCCTCTTCAAAGAAGGATGATGCGTTATATGTGCTTCAATTGAAGAAGCAGCGCATCCACGAGGAATGCGCTGCTTGGGAAGTCGTTTTCCTCTTTTCTCGACGAATAGACGGCCCTAAAATGGGTGGACGACAAAACAATTCGTCAAAAGCGAGGATATGTGTCGTTCGAGCTTACTCGGCAATGCCATTGGTGGTGCCGGAGCCGCCATCGGGTATCCCCGAGACGCCATTAACCACTACTGCCAACGGCTGGCCATTGTTGCTGGTCACCACTGCATGGCCCTCGTATGCATTGCCCAGGACATTGAAGTCGCCAGCAGGTTTGCTACCGCCATTGCGGGTGTTGTAGCCCAAAGCGGCGCCCGGAGCGATAGAATCGTTGGGGAAGCTAAGCAGTTTGGTTCCCGAACGATCGTAGAAATCGACAGTGACATCGGCGGCGCCTGTGCCCAGATTCTGTACGATGACCGCACTCCAGTTCTCCCAACTGCCAGACGTGATGCGCTTGAGGCCGGGAGCAAAGACCTTGGTCGCGCCAGCGCTTACATCCGCCGCCGCGTAGACGCCAGCCTCAACCTTGCCATCACGATTCCACTGTGAAATGACCGTCGCTACGGCAGGTTCACTGACTTCGATCTTGACAGAACCGTCCCACCATTCGTCACTATTGAGAGGATCAAAAGCGGAAGCGGGGAAGTTACCGCCATTGCGGGTGTTAGCGCCGACGGTAGCGTTGGGGGGGATGGTGGTGGTGAGCACGAGCGGTGCGGGATCGCCATCACGGGCGGTGTAGGTCAACGTCAGGGTTGCGGTGTTGCCGGAAAGGTTCTGAACATTCACAGCCGACCAGAGTATCCATCCGCCACCAGGGCGTACGCGATAATGCGTGGGAGCCACCAAAGTGGTTGGGCCAGAAGCGCCAGAGCAGTCAGCAGCATTGTAAGTCGCTGAACGGGCGGTGTCAGGATCGGGACCGGCCCAGGTGGCCACGCCCACACCGGCTATGGAACCACTACCGTTCACAGCAACCTGGACGGATCCTTGCCAGTTCGAAGGGAGATTGGGCGAGGTCGCGAGATCGTAGGTGTGTTGTGCGCCTGCGGGGATGGTGTCACTGTCATTCATAGCGACCACGCCATCGCGACCGGTGTAGGTGATATCTACATTGACAGATGAGGTGCCGGTGTTCTGTACAGCGAAGCTGGAGATGATGGCGTTACCACTGACATCATACTTCCACAGGGAAGGGAAGCAGATTTTCGAGGAACCGGCCGAGACGCCGGAGTAGAGGCCCATCTGGTAAGCATCACCAGGGCCGCCGGTCCACACGGTATTCACGACCGAAGCCAGCCTCTTGTTCGAGGAGACCACGGCGGAACCGGCGAAGTTCTGGGGCAACTGGGTCGAATCGGGATCGATCATGATCGAGCCATTGCTGGGGATGGTGCGGTTGGGGCCAGCAATGGTGCCACCGCTGGTGTTGTAGTACATCACACTGGCTGAAGCGGCCGCCGCTTCTTTGTTGACCAGTTCGGTGTAGGTTGTGCCGACGCCCGGATCGGGGAAGCCTGCCGCTGAGGCGGGAATCGCGATCAGAGCCAGCAGCATCACAACGCTGAGCACAAGTGCAAGTCGTTTCTTCATTCTGTTACTCTCCTTAATTGAAAGTTGATGTGTGAGCAAAGTAAAGCAAACAAAATAGTTGTTGGAAACCCAATTCACGCTGAGTTTCATCCTCAGGATAGCATGAACGAGGGGTGCATTCAATAGCCTTTACGGAGTAATTCTCGTCTTGCCTGGACCGAATAGGACAAATACTTACTAATACGATCGGGTTAGTTGGCTAATTTGATCTGATTTTGGGCTGGTTGGAGCCCAATTTGCTGTTCGGCATAAGCAAAGAGGTCGAATGCCGCGACGATGGTAGGCAGTGCGCCGGCGCGGCCCACAGTTGCGGTATGGCAGAGCCAGTCACCCCGCGCGGTGGCGATGCCGTCGATCTTCAGAAAGAGGGGCGCCCAAGCTGGCGTAGTCTCAAGAGCCAGGGCGATGGCGTGGGCGGGAACATCGGGGATGACGGAAACAGCGTCCAGAGAAAATGCACGTCCGTGTTGGACGTCCCCGACAATGCCAAGTAACCTCCCCCCGACATCAGGGGGCGGCATCAAACTTCCCCCCGTTGGCAGTGGGATTGAAGAGAGCGGTGAGGGAGCGGATTGCAGCCGTTTCTCCAGAATCGGCTGCACCTGGGTGCGGCTGTGCCACTCGCCGGTCATGATCTGTTTCACTTCTTCCAATTCCAGCAGGAAGATTTCGCTCTCCTCTTCCAAACGCCTGTCCGCCATGCCCTCGTTGGCTGCTGCCAGACTCCAGCGCCTGCTGGCAGCGAGGACGCGCGCCAGGGCGTCTCGCGCCTCGGCGTGGGCGACCAGGGCCTTTTGTACAAGCTCGACCAGCGTGCGTAGTCCCGACCTTTGCCACAAGCCCACACCAGCGTACGCCTCCTGCATCGCCTGCTGGCGGCGCTGACTGGCTGTGGGTGGATCCCAGACGCCGGCAATGTCGGTGGGAAACACGAAGGGGGGCGGGGCTTCACGCAGGCGGGGGGCAGCCAATTCCAACTCCTGATCGGCGCGATGACCATACCGCGCCAGCCAGACCGCCTGCCCCAAGCCCTGTCGCAGATCAGCGACCATGAGGCTGTCGGGCGTTTCCAACCCGGCCACGAGGTTCATGGGGAGTTCCGGGGGAGCGGCGCTAAAATGACGATGCAGCACTTCCAACAAACGAGCGTAACCGCCCACAGCGATGGAGGCCAGGCGTTCGACATCGTATAGCGCCTTGCTCACGAACGGCTCGATCTCTTCCATCACTTGCAGGAGT
>DUEF01000178.1 GCA_011176555.1 Caldilineae bacterium | reverse complement strand
GAGGGCATTGGTTGCGCCCCACTTGCCGGGCGCGACATGGGGCCAATTGGGCGATGGCTCAAAACCGCCGGGATTGTCTTGTGCGCCCAGATGCACGGCAAGCATGGCCGAAAGCAACACATCCTCTCGCGGCGCGGTAAAGGGGGGCTTGACCAAAATCGTGCGCAGCGCGGCCAGCGGTGAGAACTGGCTATCCAGCGACCGATCCCCTTCCGCCAGACGCTTGAGCAACTCGGGGTTGGACAAGCCGCCGCCTGAACCGGCGAAATCCGGCCAGATCGGCTTCCCCTCGACGCCTTTCACGCCGCCGAAGCCGAAGGGCGAGCCAGGAGCCACCTGCGTCACCGTCAAAAAACGTTCGGGGTGATCGCCCAGCAACTGCCAGACGACGTTGCCGCCCAGCGAATTGCCGACGACATGGCACTTGTCGATACCCAGATGGTCGAGCAGAGCAATGGCGTCGTCGGCCAGATCGCCCATGCCGCGAGTGGCGTCGATCTTCTTCTCGAATTCAGCTTCGCCGAAGCCGCGCTGGTCAGGAGCGATGCCGCGATGCTCGGGGGACAGCGCTAGCATGGTCTCCTCCCACCAGGTGGCGGAACTGACGTTGCCATGCAGAAAAAGGACGGGGACGCCGTCATCCGGGCCGGAGAACAGCACGCGGGTGGAGATACGATCGGTCGTGATGATCTTGGCGGTGATGCCAGGGAGCGTGGGGATAGGCATGGTTGACTCCTTTGGAGTAGTTCACTGATGACCGATCACAAAACATACCTCTCCGTCAATTTCGGCTTCAACACTTTGCCGTAAGCCGAATAGGGAAGTGCGTCTGTAAATACGATTTCTTTGGGGACTTTGAATTTGGCCAGTCGCGCAGCGCAAAAGGCTTTTAGTCCGGCCTCTGTCGCTGTCTCGCCCTTTGTTTTGACCACGACCATCAGGCCAACCTCGCCCCATTTTTCATCCGGCTTGCCGATCAGAGCGCATTCGGCCACGGCGGGATGCTCGCGGAACACAGCTTCGACTTCGGCGGCGTACACGTTTTCACCACCGCTGATGATCATGTCCGTGAAGCGACCGGCGATGGCGTAGAAACCGTCTTCGTCCTTGCTGGCCATGTCGCCAGTACGGAACCAGGCCCAGGGCCAGGCCGGATCACTGCTCTCGATCAACGCCTGAGCCGAAGCCTCTGGGTTTCGCCAGTAGCCGGTTGTCACGTGCGGGCCAGAGATCAGAAGTTCGCCCGTCTCGCCCACCGGCACATCTTCCAGCGTGTCGGGATCCACCAGCCGCATCTTGCTGTGGAAGATCGGCTTGCCTACTGAACCGACTTTCGCAACTGATTCCTCGTCGGTCATCGAGAAACAGTTCGCCCCCACCTCGGTCAAGCCATAACCCTGGCGAAAGACGCCACCTTTGATCGCCGTCCAATCTTCGGCCAGAGAGACAGGCAGCGGAGCGCCCCCGCTGATGAAAAAGCGCACGGTGCTGAAATCGGCCTCGGCGAAAGTTGGTGCGTTCATCCACATCTGAAAAATCGTGGGCACGCCCAACACCACCGTGCAATTTTCTCTAAGGATTATGTCAAGCGTTTCGTCGAGATCGAAATCACGCGTGAGGACGATGCGTCCGCCCACGTAGAGGAGAGGTGTGAGGAAGGCGAAGAGACCGCCAGCATGGAACAGGGGCGTGTACACCGGCGAGACGTCGTTCTCGATCAGTCCCCAACTACCGATAGTGTTCAGGCAATTCCACAAGACCTGACGGTGGGGGATCATTGCGCCTTTGGGACGACCCGTGGTGCCAGACGTGTAGAGGATCGCCAGCGTATCGTCGGCCGAGAGAGCAGGCCGTTTGGGTTCCGCAACCGAGGAGCGAGCGACGCCATCCTCGTAGGAGACGGCATCGGCGATCGGCGCACTTTCCAGGCTTAGATAATGCGCCACATGCAAGTGCGGGCGTATTTCGGCCAGTTTCTCTGCGAACTCAGGCCCGCAAACCAAGACCTTGGGGGCGCAGTCGTTGACGATGTAAATCAATTCCGCAGGCGCCAATCGCCAATTCAAGGGAGCCAGGATAGCGCCGATCTTGGCCAGACCATAAAACAAATCGATGTAGGGAACACTGTTCATAGCCAGTATCGAAACCCGATCTCCCTTCTGCACCCCGAACTCTTTCCGCATCCAGTTGGCGGCCCGATTGGCGCGTGCATTCAACTCGGCGTACGTGTAGCGAACAATTCCATCGGTTCCGTAATAGACGAGCGCTTCCCGGTCGGGAGTCAGATAGGCTCGTTTACTCAGTAAATCGGCTGCGTGCATAGTCACCTCCGGTTACAGTGAACAGTATTCAGTGAACAAACTATCCACTACGAACACCGATCCGTTCACTGTTTACTGAATACTGCTCACTAAGTTCCGATCACAATACCGCCATCCACGCGCAGGGTGACGCCTGAGACGTAGCTCGCCTCATCAGAAGCCAGCCAGAGATAAGCGTTGGCGATGTCTCGGGGCTGCCCCAATCGGCCAAGCGGCACATGGGATTGCATACGGTTCAGGATCTTTTCGGGCATCTGGCGCACCATCTCGGTAAGGGTGAAGCCGGGAGCGATGGCATTGACGCGTATGCCATGTCGACCTAATTCCCGCGCCCATACTTTGGTCATCCCCACGACGCCTGCCTTGGTAGCGACGTAGTTCGTCTGCCCGAAGTTACCATCCAGCCCGGCAATCGAGGTGGCGTTGAGGATCACACCGCTGCCCTGCTTGATCATGATCGGCGCTACAGCCTGAGCGCAATTGAACACCCCCTTGAGGTTAACGGAAATCACCAGATCCCAATCCGCTTCCGGCAACTGCTTGACCAACTCGCCATCCTTGACTTTTACCAACATATTGTCGCGCAGTACGCCGGCATTGTTGACAAGGACATCGATACGACCATATTTTTCGAACACGGCATCGATCCAGTTCTGGACATCCTGGCGATCGACGACATTCACCTTGTAAAAGTCAACCCCGAGCTCTTGAGCTGTTTTCCGACCAGCTTCTTCATTCAGATCGCAGATAACGACCTGTGCGTCTTCTTCAGCGAAGCGCTTGGCGGTGGCTTGACCGATCCCGGCCGCACCGCCGGTGATGAGTACGATTTTGTCTTGAAATGGCATTGTGTACCTCGCTGGTTGGCAGGGTGGTAGGTTGGTGGAATGGTAAATTGGTAGTTTGGTCGGCCAGATAGTTGGTTTGACTGATTACAGCTCACTGACCTCTCCCCACCGCACGATGCTGGCGGCCCAAACATAGCCGATGCCAGCAGCAACGATGGCCATAAGATCCCCATCCTTCAAGCGGCCTTGCGCTAGGCCCTCACGGATGGCAAACATGGCGTCCTGCTCGCCGATGTGGCCGATGTGGGCCAGATAAACTGACTGTTCCTCGGTCAAACCCAGGCGATTGAGCATATCTCGATGGCCGGAGGGTTTGATCAGCACCATGTTGAGGAAGTCGAGATCGGCGCGGGTGTAGGGCATGCCGTCGGGCTTGGTCCCGCTCTTGCGCAAGGCCTCGTCCACGCACTTCACCCAGTTGTCCATCGAGATCTCATTAAGACGGCTCTTCATCAAGTCAGGTTCGACCAGATCGAAATAAAACTCATCGTTGGCGATGGCTTCGGGCGTGGGGAATTTGACCGTGCCGCTCGCAGGGACGATGACATGCTTGCTCATGTAGCCGTCGGCGATGAGATGCGAGCCCAGGACATGGTTGCGGGGCCAGTTCTTGCGCAGCAACATCGCCCCGGCCCCGGAGCCAATATTCCACAGAAATGTGGTGCGCCGATTTTTGAAGTTGATGAAGTCGGAAACCCGGTAACCGCCGGCGATAAGCACTGTATTGATCTCCGGGTCGGCAATCATCATATCCCGCGCCATCTTCATCGCCCCGACCGTCGTTGCGCAGCGAGCATGCACATCCATCACCCAGGCGTTGGTGGCGCCGATTTCATAGGCCAAATGCGCCCCAGACGTCCATAGAAAATACTCTCGCCACTCTTCGGTGGTGCAAAGCACCACGTCGATCTCCGAAGGCGAAATATCGGAATGGGAGAGGCAATCGAGCGCAGCCTTGATGCCCATCGCGTTGGGATGATCGTCCGGCCCCGCCACATATTTCCTTTCGATGCCGAGCTTCTCGCTCACCACCCATTCCGGCAGACCGCTGACTTCAGCGATGTCCGCTGCGGTGAGAAAAGATTCCGGCGTGTACGCGCCGATGCTGACGATACCGATAGCTGGCTGGTCGGTTGTTTTCATCATTGTCTTTATGTCGGATTCCAACTTCGGACGGAGTTTATTACGCTGTCCCCCAATCTACTCCCCAACGGTTACAAGCAAGTTACAAAATGGCTAATCGCCCCGATCCACTGGCTTTTCCTCCTGCCAGATACCGTGAACCAGATTGAGATAAAGCTCGATCGTCTCCGGCGCAGGTGGAAGATCGAGCTCCTTCTTCATATTATCGATATAGCGTTGGTAAATACGGGCAAGAAGGTGGCGTTGACTCAAAACAGCGTAGGCTCGCATCGCCAGGCGGTAGGCTGGCTCCCACCCGGGATCGATAGCTAAAATGCGCTCACACCAAGTGATGGCCTCATCCGGCTCGTTATGTAACAGCAATCGGGCCAGCGCTTCGGCGCTGTGCAAGTACAGCGCTTGCAAACGCTGACGCTCTGCGTTCGTCCACTCTTCGTAGATCGCATCCGGCAGGAATCCATCCCCGTACAGGTTCAGAGCCTGGCGATAAAGGGTGATGGCGCACATAGGATCGTCTTTCAGGCGGTTTTTAGCGTCTCGCAGGACGCGTTCAAAAGAGAAGACATCGCTGTCGATCGCTGCCGCAGGGTTGAGACCGTAAGCTGTATCTCGCCGTCGGATGATAAAAGGCGGGGCGCTGCGCCGGCGTTCCGGTTCCAGTACATGCTGGAGGGCGTTTAGCGTGACTTTGAACTGATTTTCAGCGGCGGCAGGTTCAATGTCGGGCCAGAGACGCTCGATGATTTGTTCCCTCTGCAGGTAGCGCCCACGATGAACAAGGAAGAGTTGCAATAAGCGTCGCGCCTTTTTCCGACGCCACTCAGAATTAGCGACCTGATATCCACCTCGTCGCACCCGAAAAGGCCCGAACATTTGGACGCGCAGGGTGTAGCCGGGGTGATACGAAAGTGCGTCGGGCAGACCCAGATAATCGAGAAGCTGGTGAACATTTTGTGTTGCTATGCCAGCATCCCGCGCCCGGATGAGCATCGGGATGAGTTCTTGGGGGTCTCTCGGGCCAAATAACGTCGGGCGAAGGAGCAAGAAAGGGTAGTTCCCGGCAGCATCGATCCAAGCGGCGGCATGGCTCCTGAAGCACTCGGGCCAGTTGGCCCTGAAAGCGAGAAGCGAGAGCCATAAATGAGCGAGGGTCGCTGCAAATGGATCGCTACATGTTTCAAACTCGGTCAGCGCCTGTTCCAGAGTAACGCCAGCTGTCTCAAATTCACCTTGCAAGAAAAAGGCGATGCCATGCGCCAGACGCGCCAGACCTCCCACCCAGGCGTCACCCGCCCGCCCTGCGATCTGCAAGCTACGTTCTGCGGCAACCAGGGCTGCTAGCGGCCTACCGCCGAAGGCATGGAGCAACGCCAATCCGAATTGCGGCTCCGCTTCACCTCGTCTCACCCCGATTACGTGGGTAAGCTGGATCGAACGCTGATAGTACTCAAGAGCTTTTTCGGTGTCGGCGAGTGGCGGCAACTGCCAGGCGTTGCCCAGCCGCATCAAAGCCACCGCTTCGGTGAAGGGAGAATTCAGACGCCGCGCCAAGGCCAGGCCGTTTTCTGCATAAGAACGAGCGGCTTCAGCATCTCCCATGAGGGCGTTCAGATAGGCGAGAAGTAGACTGCGTTCACGATGTGTGCGGGCAGGACGGTGATTCGATGTTCCCACCTCAACCGCTCCCAAAAGATCCTGTGCGGCATCGAGTCGGCCGCTGCGCAGCAGGATACGCGCTTCCAACTCGATATCGGGCCGGGCGCCAAGCTGCTGTGAGGCTGCATACCAACGGGAGGCCAGAGTGGGACGGCCGCGATTGACCGCATTTTCCGCCAACAGGCGCAACAAGCGTGCGCTCTCAGCAGGGTGCCGGCGCTTCAAGACGCGCAGAGCCTGTTTGAGTAATGATTCAGCCGGCGCTGGGCGCACGGTGTCGATATAAACCAGCGCCTGACTTTCCAGCGCTAAGCTACGCCCCAAGATGTCTTGATGGTCTGCATAACTGGAATCCGCCTGGCGATAGGCCTGTAAAGCGTCATCATAGGCGCAGGTGAGCCGAAAGACATCACCCTGGATGATACGTAGGTCGGGCTGGTCATCCAGGATGGCTTCAGGCAACTGGTCCAGCCAGACCGTTAGCGTGTTGAAGCGTCCGCTCTGAATAAAGGTGTCGGCAATGGCGGCGATCTGCAATGCTGCGGCCTCGTGATCACCGGCCTGAAGCGAGTGATAGACACTTTCTTCGCTGTTTCCCTTGCTGGCGAAGTAAACGGCGGCCCGCCGGTTGAGACGTCGCCAGGTGACGGCGTCACGGCGCAGTTGACGCTGCAAAAACTCATGCACCAAGTAATGATGCCGGTAGGTCGTTTCATTTATCTGCACCAGACAAAGGCCGGCATCATGCAATTCCGCCAGCAGATCAACACTGTCATGTGTGCGACGGATGGCGTCACATGCGCCCGCTTGGAGATGTCGCAAAATCGCCGTCTGATAGAGAAAATCCTCCAGCGCTGGTGACTGTCGCCGGATGACGCTCTCAGTGAGATAATCGAAGAGTGTATCCAGATGGCGGGGCAAATCGGCCAGGGTGGCGTCGATTTGCACAGCGGATAACCCGCGCAATTGGGCCGCCAGGAGTTGGAGCGCCATCACCCAACCTTCTGTCTCGGCGCTCAACCGCTGGATATGTTCCGGCCGGAGGGGAATTGCGTGGCGTTGCCGAAAGAGAGCATCGATTTCAGAGGACGTGAAGGCAAGCTCTCGTTCGTCTACGACCAATAATTGGCTGCGAGCGCGGGCTTGAGTGAGACTGATGATGTCCACCCAACTTCGGGTGATGAGAATGATGTGTAAATGAGGTGGGACATACGCCAAAAAATGATTAATCAGGGGCGCAAGGGAGGACTCGACGCCAGAGATAATATGTAGATCATCCAATACCAGCCACACATCCTGTTGCAAATGATCACTCAAATGATTGTTAAGGCCGTCGATCACTAATGTCCACGGAAATCCACCACTTTGCGCCTGTTGCAATAAGGGCGAAAGAACAACAGCAACATCTGGAGCCAGCGTTGCACAAGCTGTACTGAGATGGCTGCTGAAAATAAGCGGATCAAGATCGCTCTCGTCCAAGCTGTACCAGGCGCTGGGTTCCGGTCGTTCCTGCAAAAAAGCCGTCACAGTCGTGCTTTTGCCATATCCAGCGCCGGCTTGCACCAGTGTGTACTGCGTATTGAGACCGCGCCTCAATCGTGAGAAGATGCGTTCTCGTAGTAACGTGGGCGAAGGGAGAAGGGGCGGCTGTAGTTTACTTTTAAGCACCCAGTTAGGAACCATGATGGCGATGATTATACTGGGTTGGCGATGAATTGAAAACAACAGGCGCTGCCAGGATGCAAT
The DNA here is from genome assembly GCA_011176555.1 of Caldilineae bacterium. Taxonomy (GTDB): domain Bacteria; phylum Chloroflexota; class Anaerolineae; order J102; family J102; genus DUEF01. The sequence goes on along the minus strand of DUEF01000178.1, from coordinate 475 downwards.
TCATTACCACGCTGAGAATAGCAAGACCAAGAGGTGGCGAATGCGGCGACCCGTGGCGTAGACGATGGCGTTGAGGACGGCAGGCGCCACGGGCGCCAGCGCCGGTTCGGCGATATTCCTGGCCCCAAACGGCCCCACACTGAACGGGAATTCCATCAGGCTGGCGTGAATGGCGTCGGTTCTTTGTATTCGGTGGACCAGCGCCTGCCGCTGTTGACGATCATGGATTCGGCGACATGTTTGCCCGCGGCAGCGGAAAGCTCGGGTGTGGGATGCCGCCCCGGCAAGTGGGTGGATTTTGGTGATTCCCAGGACGCCGTAGACGATGTTCACCGCTGCTCCCAGGCCTTTTGTATCGCTCCGAGCAGCAGCGTATCCTGCCCCGGACGCACGGTGCGGGGGTCGAAGACGAGGGTGTCCTCTTCGATGCGAGCGACGACGGGCGGATCGCCGGCGCGCAGGAGCGACGCCAGAT
>DUEF01000177.1 GCA_011176555.1 Caldilineae bacterium | reverse complement strand
GCATCGTGAAAAATAGCGTGTTGCAACGTCTACATCATCCCGATGCACGGGGAGCGCTGTCTCGCGTCATACAGACCAGGCGCACACCAGCGCGATGAACCTGGGGAAAGATGCCACCCTGTCTCACGGTTCGCAACACCGGTGCGATAGCAGTCACCACCGATCCGCAAAGCAAATCGATCCCGTGATCGAACAATATCGGGCTGAGCGGCGTGCTGGGTCCCAACAGAATGACATACGCCCGTGGCGAACAAAGCGCCAGTAGGCCTTCCAACGTTTGGTTGATCAACGCTGTCCCCGTGATGGCAACAACATCAGCTTCGGGGATAACAGCCAACGACGCGTCCGCCGGCAAGTCTCCCGGCTGAGGTCGCTGCTCCAATACGACTAACTCACCAACGCGTGTGCGCAAGTGGGGAATGAAGGGGAAATGCCCAACGAGAGCGACCTGCTTGTCTGCACCATGCTCGGCGATGACCTCTTCGGCGTTCAGGTTCACCCAGGCATGGGGACGCGGCGGAATCAGCGCGTTGATCGCGGCGACGCCGACGCTGGCCAGTAAAGGCTGCTCTGATTGAGCCAGTGTGGCCAACTCCAAACCCGATAGCGTTTCCAATTGCCCGGCTTGGGGCGCGTCAGGTTCGCCGTGACGTTTGTGCGCGTTGGTCAGCGTGGATGCCAGACCACAGCGCAGTGCTTCATCTGTCTCGATCACAACCGCGGTCCAATGCAAACCGATGTTGACATGGCGCGTTTTACCGTCGGACAATGTGGAAAGTAAATGACTAAGCATGGAACTATTCGCCTTGCTCTCCCCCAAAAAACAACGCCAACCATGCCTCCACCTCCGCCTTTGGCAATTTGGGCTCGATCTGTGGTCGCTGAGTCCGGCCCTTTGGTTTTCGTTTCGACCGCTTTTCGAGCAGCGCCATGAATTCGGAAATGTTCATGGTCTTGGCTCCCAGGCTGCCCGTCGCCTCGCGCAGCACCGTATCGTTGGTCACCACCGTAATCTCGGCTCGCACCAGCGCCCGTTTCACCCGCTCGAAGATAACCTGGTCGGCGCGGTTGCGCTGCTGCGAAGCGAAAACCACAGTCACCCCGCCGCCCGACAGTTCCCGCGACCAGCCGCCAGGAATGCCGCTATCGAAAACGACGACGATGGCCTGACGCAGGCGAGGCTGGCGCGCGCGCAACCACTGCGTCAAACGCCACTCGTCATCCTCCTGTTGCAAATTGATGCCGGGCACGCGTCCGCTACCAATGAGGTTGTGACCGTCGATGAGATACATAGAGATTAAGGTAGAGGCGACGCATTCCTTCCACAAATTCCTGCGTCGAGAACTGTTCCAGCGGATGAACCAAATTACTTGAAGACAAAACGTTCATGGAATACGTCGCCTCTACTTCAAATGCCATTCCAGGATGCTCTCTGGCTTCAGGTTATCGAGCTGGAGATACCACTGGGCGGCGTCGATCAGCGCCTGTTCCGGGATCAGGCCGATCAACTCGGCGCTGTGGATACCGACGCCATAGCGGGCGGCTTCTCTGCGCACCAATTCCGTGACGCGATGAACCGGGGTCTTGCGGTAGTCGAGCAAGTTCATGGAAACCTGGGCGCGACCTTCGACCAACATGCCCATCGCCTGCACGTAGCGTAATCCCCCCGACGAATGTCGCACGGCTTTGCCGATGTTCTTGGCGATGACTTCGTCATCCGTGGTCAGGTAGATATTGTAAGCGATCAAGGCGGGGCGAGCGCCGATGGTGGTGGCCCCGGCCGGGCCCAGACGCGACGGGCCGAAATCAGGAAGACGATCGGGATCACCAGCTTCCAAGGCCATCTTCACGCCTTCGTATTCGCCCTTGCGGATTCTGGCCAACACCTTGCGTTCGGGACGAGTGGCGGCTTCATAGTAGAGATAGGTGGGGATGCCGAGTTCCACACTCACGCGTTGGGCCAGTTCCCGCGCCAATTCCACGCATTCGGCCATGGTGATTTCGCGAATGGGAATGAAGGGAACCACATCGGTGGCGCCGAGGCGCGGGTGCTCGCCCTCGTGCTGGTTCAAGTCGATCAATTCGGCGGCCTTGGCGATACCGCGGAACAGGGCCTCGCTCACAGCCGCGGGCGCGCCGACCATGGTGACGACGCTGCGGTTGTGGTCGGGATCAGAAGAATAATCAATGACGCGTGCGCCCTCGACACTACTGTAAGCGGCGACAATGGCCTCAATAACCTCTGAACGCCGACCTTCGGAAAAATTAGGGACAGATTCGACGATTGGAGACATGTGATTTGATTGATTGGTCGTGCGGTCGCGCGGTCTGTTGGTCGCGCTGTCGAGGAAAGTTGTTCATGGACACCACTGACTTTCCGCCTTTTTGCGAAGCTGTCGTGGCAAGGAGATGGTCAGTGTGGATGATGCTGATAGGATAACACAATTTCCCGGCGCGGGGGAACTGGCCCACCGTGATTTTGGGCTGGCGTGTGAATAAGAGAACCGGTAATGGCCGCTAGGTGTGACTGTGGCGCATTTTGCCTGGGTGGATTATGATTGACGCGTTGGAAATCACAGTAGTCAAAAACCACCATGGCCAATAACGAACACACACACACAACAACAACAAATCAGGAATCACCACAAGATCTGCGCACGGTCATGGAACAGGCTCCAGTGGGCATCGTCGTCGTGGATATGGAGGGGATCGTCATCGATATCAATGCGACCGCCTTGCAGATCCTGGGTTCGCCAGGCCGTGATGTTTCACTAGGCCTGAATGTGCTCACCCTGCCGGCGCTGGTGGAAAGCGGCGTCAGCGATCTGTTCTACCAGGTGCTGGCAAATGACGAGCCCATCGAATTGGAAACCGAATACACATCGAGATGGGGGAGGCGGGCTTATTTGCGCACCCGCTTGGCGCCCCGCTTCGATACCCGGGGCAAGCAGATCGGCGTCATCCAGTTCTTGGAGGATGTCAGCGAACGCAAACGGATCGAGCTGGCGCTGGAGCTCAACCGGGAGCGTTATGCGATGGCCGCTGAAGCGGCGCAGGTGGGGGTGTGGGATTGGGATCTGGTGACCAATGAGTTCTATCTGGACCCGACCATCAAGGCCATGCTCGGCTACACCGATGAAGAGAT
>DUEF01000176.1 GCA_011176555.1 Caldilineae bacterium | reverse complement strand
TCATCACCCAGGATGCCGTGTTGCCCTCTCTGCCGGAAGAGCATCTGGCGGGGCGCACGGTGATCCGCATCGATGGCGACTGGCCCGAGATCGCCCGCCAGCCGGACCATCGCCCGACCAGTCCGGTCACGCCCGACCATCTGGCTTACGTGATCTACACCTCCGGCTCCACGGGCCAATCCAAGGGCGTGATGGTCACGCATCGCAACTGGCTCAACGCCTACTATGCCTGGGAAGACGCTTACGGTCTGCATCCAGGCCAGAGCCATTTGCAGATGGCCAATTTCTCCTTCGATGTCTTCTCCGGCGATTTCGTGCGGGCTTTGGGCTCTGGTGGGAAGCTGGTGCTGGCCCCGCGCGACCTGCTGCTCTCCGCACCCGATCTTCATCGCCTGATGGTGGAGGAGCAGGTCTCCGTGGCCGAGTTCGTGCCGCCGGTGCTAAGGAATCTTGTGCAGCATCTGCAAGAGGAGAGGGATGACCTGACGTTCATGGAGGTGCTGGTCTGCGCCTCGGATAGCTGGTTCGTGGACGAGTACCAGCGCTTCCGACGTTTTTGCGGCCCGAACACCCGCCTGATCAACTCCTACGGTCTTACCGAGACCACCATCGACACCACCTGGTTCGAGAGCGAGCGCCTCCATCTCGCCGGTGAACAGGTCGTGCCCATTGGCCGCCCCTTCGCCAACCAGCGCGTCTACATCTTGGACAGCCGCTTGCAGCCCGTGCCCATCGGCGTGCCCGGCGAGATCTTCATCGGCGGCGCTGGTGTCGCTCGCGGCTACCTCCACCGGCCCCACCACACCGCCGAGCGCTTCCTGCCTGATCCCTTCGGCGGACAGCCCGGCGCTCGTCTTTACCGCACCGGCGATCGGGCCCGTTTCCTGCCCGGAGGCGATATCGAGTTCCTGGGGCGGGTGGATTTCCAGATCAAAATCCGGGGATTCCGCATCGAGCCGGGAGAGATCGAGTCCGTTTTGGGCAAGCATCCTGGGCTCAAGGAGACGGCCGTGGTGGTTGTCGACGATCCCGCGGGGAACAAGCGGATCGTAGCGTATGTCTCGCCCGTCCGTCAGCCTGCGCCCACGCCCAGCGAGCTGCGACGCTATCTGCTGGAACGCTTGCCCGAGTACATGGTTCCCTCCGCCTTCGTCATCCTCGACGCCCTGCCCCTGACGCCCAACGGCAAGCTCGACCGTCGTCGCTTGCCCGAGCCTCGCTGGGACGAGCGCATCAGCGAGCAGGAATTCGTCGCACCCCGCACGCCTATCGAGGAGATCCTGCTGGGCATCTGGCAGGAGGTGTTGGGAATCAGCCACATCAGCGTGCTGGATGACTTTTTCGAGCTGGGCGGGCACAGCCTGCTAGCGACACAACTCATGTCCCGCATCAGGGCGGCCTTCGAGATCGAATTGCCCTTGCGCAACATCTTCGAAAATTCCACCATCGCCACCCTGGCCGAGGCCGTTGACATCGCCCAACGCAGCGCCAGCGGCGTCCTGCCCCCGCCCATCCTGCCTGCACCCCACGATGGCCCGCAGCCCGTTTCCTTCGCCCAACAGCGTCTGTGGTTCCTCGATCAACTGGAGCCCAACAGTCCTTACTACAACATCCCCGAGGGTATGCGAGTGCGGGGACCGCTGGATGTGGCGGTGCTGGAGCGTTGTCTGAACGAGGAGGTGCGGCGGCACGAATCCCTGCGCACCACCTTCGACACCGTGGATGGCAAGCCCGTTCAGATCATCCATCCCCACCTCACGCTTCACATCCCCATCGTCGATCTCAGCCACCTGTCGGAGGAAAAACGAGAGGCGGAGGTCTTGCGCTGGGCTCGGGAAGAGGCCCGCACGCCTTTCGTCCTCTCCGAGGGCCCCCTCCTGCGCATGAAAGTGCTGCACCTGGCCGATGACGACCACGTCATCCTCACCACCATGCACCACATCATCAGCGATGAGTGGTCCTCCAATGTCCTCACCCAGGAGATCGCCGTTCTCTACGACGCTTTCTCGCACGGTCGCCCTTCCCCTCTGCCCGATCTTCCCATCCAGTACGTCGATTTCGCCCGTTGGCAACGTGAATGGCTCCAGGGCGAGGTGCTGGAAGCGCAACTGGCCTATTGGCGAAAACAACTGGTCGGGGCTCCCGCCCTGCTCGAGCTTCCCACCGATCGTCCTCGCCCCCCCATTCAAGCTTACGCTGGCGACTATCAGATATTCCGCCTCTCTCCCAGCCTTTCTGCCGGAATCAAAGAACTGTGCCAGCGCGAGGGCGTCACCCTGTTCATGGCCCTGCTGGCCGCTTTCGACACGCTCCTGTATCGTTATTCGGGCCAGGATGACATCAGCGTGGGCACGCCCATCGCCAATCGCACCCGCGACGAGCTGGAGGGAATCATCGGCTTCTTCGTCAACACCCTGGTGCTGCGCACCAAGTTGGACGGCGAGCCCACCTTCCGCGAGGTTTTGCAGCGAGTGCGAGAGATGTCGCTGGGCGCTTATGCCCATCAGGATATCCCCTTCGAGATGCTGGTGGATGCGGTGCAGCCGGAGCGGGACCTGAGCCACTCGCCCTTGTTCCAGGTGATGTTCGTGATCCAGAACGCCAAACCGGGCGAGTCCAGGGTCATGTCGGACCTGCTGCTGACGCCGCTAGAGGCCCACAGCGGCACCGCCAAGTTCGATCTCACGCTGTTCATGCTGGATGAGCCGGACGGCCTGAGCGGGGCCATGGAATACAACACGGACCTGTTCGGCGCCGCCACCATCGAGCGCATGTTGGCGCATTTCCAGAATTTGCTCTCGGCCATCATTGCTGATCCCGACCAGCCCATCTCCCGCCTGCCCTTGCTCAGCGAGGCCGAACGTCGTTATCTGTTGGTGGAATGGAATCAGACGGACTTCCCTTATCCCGCAGACCTTTGCGTGCATCAACTTGTCGAGGCCCAGGTGCAGCGCACGCCCGACGCCGTCGCCGTGTCCGACGGCAAGCAGACCATGACGTATGCCCAACTGAACGCCCGCGCCAACCAACTGGCGCATCACCTGCGCAGCCTGGGTGTCGGGCCGGACGCTCTGGTGGGCGTTTTGATGCATCGCACGCCCGATGTGGTGGTGGCGCTGCTGGGCTCGCTCAAATCGGGCGGCGCTTATCTGCCCATCGATCCCACCTATCCCCCCGAACGCATCCGCTACATGATCGAGGACGCGGGCATCTCGGTTCTGCTGACGGACGAAAACATTCGGGGCGAAGATCTCTGGCCGGAAATCACGCAATCCGCAATAAGCAACACGCAAATCCTCTCCCTTGACGACCCCGTCATTGACTCCCAACCCACCGCCAACCCCGCTCCCCTGGCTGCGCCCGACGACCTCGCTTACGTCATCTACACCTCCGGCTCCACCGGCCGGCCCAAGGGCGTGATGCTGGACCACCGGAATGTGGTCAACTACCTGACCTGGTGCCAGCGGGCCTATCCCCTGGAGCAAGGCGCTGGTTCGCCCGTCCACTCCTCCATCTCCTTCGATCTCACTGTCACCAGCATGTTCAGTCCGCTGGTCAGTGGCGGCGTGGTGCGGCTGGTTCCCGAGGAGGCGGGCGTCGAAGGGTTGGGAGATGCCATGCTGGAGAGCGATGGTTTCAGTCTGGTCAAGCTCACACCCGCCCATCTGGAGTTGCTCAGCCATCAGATACCATCGGAGCGGGCGGCCTCCTGCACCCGCGCCTTCATCATCGGCGGCGAGGCGCTGATGCCGGGGCACATCGCCTTCTGGCAAGAGCACGCGCCCGGGGTCGAGCTGGTGAACGAGTACGGGCCCACGGAAACGGCGGTCGGATGCTGTGTTTACACCGCCCCGCCCGACCTGCGTTACGCCTACTCGGTTCCCATTGGCCGTCCCATCATCAATACTCGCCTCTATGTTCTGGATAAGTATTTCCAGCCTGTTCCTATCGGCGTGCCCGGCGAGCTGTACATCTCGGGCGCCGGGGTGTGCAGGGGCTACTTTAATCGCCCTGAATTGACCGCCGAACGCTTCCTCCTGGATCCCTTCAGCGAGACGCCAGGCCAGCGCATGTACCGCACCGGCGATCTGGTTCGGCACACCACCAGCGGCGAGCTGGAATTCCTGGGCCGTCTGGATCATCAGGTCAAGGTGCGGGGCTTCCGCATCGAACTGGGCGAGATCGAGGCGAATCTGGCCGAACACCCTGGCGTGCAGGATGCGGTGGTGCTGGCGCGGGAGGATACGCCCGGTCAAAAACGGCTGGTGGCCTACGTCAGGCCCGTGGCCGATGCCGAAATCCGACCGGCTGAGTTGCGCGACTTCCTGCAAGACCGCCTGCCCGAGTACATGATCCCCTCCGTTTTTGTCGTCATGGAAAGCTTCCCGCTGACGCCCAACGCCAAAGTGGATCGCAAGGCCCTGCCCGCGCCCGAAGTCTCTCGCGAGGATCTGGAGAAGCCGTATGTGGCCCCGCGCACACCGATGGAGCGATTCCTGGCGGAGCAATTCATGGAAGTGCTGGGCGTGGAGCGCGTGGGCATTCACGACAACTTCTTCGAGCTGGGCGGCGATTCTCTGCTGGCCGCCACGTTCATCAATCGCCTGCAAGAGCGTTTCCAGGAGACGACGCGGGTTCGCTCCATCTTCCTCGCTCCCACCGTGGCCGAACTGGCCTACTACTTGCAGGAATACTACCCCGCCATCGTCGCCAAGATCACAGAGGGAGTGGACGGCGAAATCCCGGACGAACTCCGGCGGGATTTGACCCACGCCACCACCGTCATCGACGCTGATGTGGTGGCGGAATTCCAGAGACTGCTTCCCGCCCTCCCCAAAGAGCGCGTGGAAGAACCGGAGGCCAAGAATCCGCCCGCCGTCTTCATTCTCTCCCCCCCGCGTTCTGGCTCCACCCTTCTGCGGGTGATGCTGGCCGGTCATCCCAACCTGTTCGCTCCGCCCGAGTTGGACCTGCTTTCCTTCCACAGCATGGATCAACGTCGTCGGGCTTTCCGCGGGCGGTACGAATTCTGGCTGGAAGGCGCTATCAAGGCCGTGGCCGAGGCCCGCGGCATTCCCGCCACCGAGGCCGAGCGCCTGCTGCGCGAGTATGAATCGCAGGGCATGAGCACGAAAGCCTTCTACGCTCTGTTGCAAGAGTGGATCGGTGATCGCCTGCTGGTGGACAAAACGCCTGTTTACTCCCTCAACCTTGATGTGCTGCGCCGCGTCGAGGCTGATTTCGAGAACGCTCGCTGCATCCATCTGGTGCGCAATCCCTACGCCACCATCTACTCCTTCATCGAGGCCAAGCTCGATCGCCTGTTCTGCCGTTTTGAGCATCCTTACAGCCGCCGGGAACTGGCGGAACTGGCGTGGATCGCAAGTCATCAGAACATCCTCGCCTTCCTCGACGACGTCCCCGCCGAACGACATCAACGCTTGTACTATGAAGAGCTGGTGAGCCAGCCGGAAGCCCAGATGCAAAGTCTGAGCGAATTCCTCGGCATTCCCTATGATCCGAACATGATTCGGCCCTATCTTGGCGACCGCATGACTTCCGGCTTAAAGCCCGGCAAGCAAATGGTCGGGGATTTCAAGTTCTATTTGCATAAGGATATCGACCCGAGATCGGCGAACCGATGGCGCAGGCGGCATGTCGGCAACTTCCTTAGCGGCCTCGGCGTCGATCTGGCCAGAGAATTGGGGTACAGCGAAGCTGATCTCTTCGTTCCACCCGCCGGGAGCTCATCCGCGTGGATTCCCATCCAGCCCGCGCCGCGGGATGGCGACCTGCCCCTCTCTTTCGCCCAGCAGCGACTCTGGTTCCTGGAGCAACTGGAGCCCGGCAATCCCTTCTACAATATGCCCACCGCGGTGCGCTTGCAGGGCGCTCTCGACGTCCCCGCCCTGTCCGCGGCCCTGAACGAGATCGTGCGACGACATGAAACCCTGCGCACCAGCATCATCACCGAGGAGGGGAAGGCCCGCCAGATCATCGCCCCCCACGTGGATGTCGATCTACCCCTTACGGATTTGACGCATCTTTCTGCGGATGAACGCGAACAGCAGGCCCGGGTCCTGGCTGCCCAGGAAGCGGAGACGCCTTTCTATCTGGAGCAAGGCCCCCTTTTCTGCGGGCGTTTGCTGAAGCTGGCCGAAGATGATCACGTGCTGTTGTTGACATTGCATCACATCATCTCCGATGGCTGGTCCATGCGAGTGCTCGTGCACGAATTGGCGACGCTCTACCAGGCCTTCAACAACGGCCAGCCCTCCCCTCTGCCCGAGCTCCCCATCCAGTACGCCGATTTCGCCTACTGGCAGCGGCAGTGGCTCCAGGGCGAGGTGCTGGAGGCGCAACTGA
>DUEF01000175.1 GCA_011176555.1 Caldilineae bacterium | reverse complement strand
CGAGAAACCTCTAGGACGCACGCCGGAGGAGTCCAAGGCGATGCTCGAGGCGGTGCAAAAGGCGGGAGCCAAGCATATGGTGGGCTTCAATTACCGTTTCGTGCCCGCCATCCGCCTGATCCGCAACCTGATCGACGAAGGCCGGCTGGGCCGCATCTACCATTTCCGGGCGATGTACCTGCAGGAGTGGATCTTGCCGCACTACGGCACGCCCAAGATCTGGCGGCTGAGCAAAGATGTCGCCGGCAGCGGCGCTCTGGGCGACCTCGGCGCACACATCATCGACCTGGCGCATTACCTGGTGGGCGACTTCAAGAGCATCAGTGGCCTGACCAAGACCTTCATCCAGGAGCGCGACAAGGAAGATGGCAGCGGCACCGGCATCGTGGACGTGGATGACACCTTCGCCGCGGCGATGGAGTTCGAGAACGGGGCGACCGGCACGCTGGAATGCAGCCGCTTCGCCGCCGGACGTAAAAACGCCAACAATTTCGAGATCAACGGCGAAAAGGGCAGTATCCGCTTCAACCTGGAACGCATGAACGAACTGGAAGTGTTCTGGGTGGGCGAGGATCCCAAGGAGACCGAAGGCTGGCACCAGGTGCTTGTGACCGAGGGCTACCATCCCTGGTGGGAGAACTGGTGGCCGCACGGCCATATCATCGGTTGGGAGCACACCTTCGTGCACGAGATCACCCACCTGCTCGACGCCATCGTCAACGACAAGCCGGTTGGCCCGCACGGCGCCACCTTCGAGGATGGCTACCGCTGCAACGTGGTGATGGACGCCATCGCCGAATCCTCCGCCAGTGGCCGGCGCGTGGATGTTCAATACTGAGCCACAAACGCTCGAGTACTGGATATTGGGTATTGGGTAGTAGCCTCTCAACCCAACGAACTCAATATCCAATATCCGGTATCCAATATCCAAAGGTTACCCTATGAAAATCAGTCGTCCCCGCATCCCCAAAGGCCTTGTCATCGCCATCGTTGTTTGCTTCATCCTGGGCTTGATCGCCATCCCTGTCGTCAACAACGCCTTCACCGAAGAACAGTTGGCGAAAAACGTCTTGATGGCGGCCATCCCCTTTGTTTTGATCTTCGTCTCCATCCTGCTCACCTACATCATGGTGATCGTGATCGTGGCGACGATGTTGAACAACAACATTTCCGCCAGCGTCCATGGCAAGATCGAGAAGGTCATTATCGCCGGTATCCTGTTGGGCATTTTCGGCATGTTCCAGTCCTGGTTCTTTAAGGCCTACACCGTGGGTTTTATCGTGCTGCTGTTCTCCACCCTGAGTTACATTTTGTGGAGCCATGTCATGCCCAGGGTTGTGCAACAGCGAGAAGAGCTTGACGCTGATTTTGCGTCGAGCCAGGCGGTTTAACCTGCATGATAAACTCCGGTTCCACCGGCAAAAGGCGCTAATCTAACGTTGTCAAGTTAGAGAACAAGCAGAGAAAATTGCGGATAGTAAAATTAGGAATGGCTACCCTGAAAAAGCACGTCATTTCGACGACCAGCGGGAGGCCTGTCCCGAGCGGAACGAGGGAACTAATCCCCTGAATGATCAGTGTGGCTGGTAATCAAGGGGATGTCTCGTTTCACTCGACATGACGTTTTCATCCCCCGTGGCGTTGGATTGCCAGCATGAATGTCTACTATGAGAATCCTGAAAACTGAGGATGCAATAATGAACAAATACAACTATAAATTCTCATTCGGCCCCTGGAACATCCACGAAGGCGCTGACCCGTTCGGGCCGCCGGTGCGGCCTTCGGTGGCCTTCGCTGAAAAACTGGTCATCCTCAAGGATCTGGGCTTCGACGCCATGCAGTTCCATGACGACGACGCTGTGCCCGACCTGGATACTAAATCCGCGCGGGAGATCCGCCAGCAAGCCGAGGCCATGAAAGCCCGCCTGGACGATCTGGGCCTGACCGCCGAGTTCGTGGCCCCGCGCCTGTGGGAGCACCCCATGACCATCGATGGCGCGTTCACGGCCAACGACCCGGCGGCCCGCGCTTACGCCATCGAGCGCGCCAAAAAGGCGGCGGACATCGCTCGCTACCTGGACACGAACCTGATGGTGCTGTGGCTGGCGCGCGAGGGCACGTACCTGCGCGAGGCCAAAGATGCTGTCCGGGCCACGCAACAACTGTTGGAAGCGGTCGACGCGCTGCTGGATTATGACCCCGACCTGCGCATCGCCATCGAGCCCAAGCCCAACGAACCGATGGACCTGGCCTACATCCCCACCATCGGTCACGCCCTGGCGCTGGGCATGCAGGCCAGCGACCCGGCGCGCGTGGGCGGACTGATTGAATCGGCCCATGCCGTGCTGGCCGGGCTGGACCCGGCGGACGAGATGAGCTTCGCTCTCGCCTTCGGCAAGCTGTGGAGCGTGCATCTCAACGACCAGAACGGCCTCAAATTCGACCAGGATCGCTCTTTTGGCTCGGTGGACTTACGCCGGGTCTTCAACCAGGTGCGGGTGCTGGACGAGAATAAGTTCTGGGAGATCGGGATGGTCGGGCTGGATGTGAAGGCCTTACGCACACAGCCGCCCGAGTTAGCCACCAAGCATCTCAGCAACAGCCTGCGCACATTTTTGCGTTTGGTCGAGATCGTGCGGTCGGTCGACAACCAAAAGATCGAGGAACTGCGGGCTGCGCGGGATTATGAAGAACTCGATTGGCTGATCATGAGCAGTTTGATGGGAGCGTGATGCGTATTGCGTGTTGCGTTTTTGGTTGCTTGTTGGTGAACGGGCTGACTAAAAGACAACGGAACACGCAACACGCAACACGCCAAACCTGCATCCGAACAGGAGACTAAACCCCTATGCGTCGAACCCTATTCCCCACCGAAATGATTCGTTCCGAGCTGGAAGAGATCGTGGGACAGCACTTTATCTCTGTGGACGAAAGCGATAAACTCGTCTACTCCACCGACTGGTCGTGGATGCCGCAGATGTGGCTCGACCGGGGCGAGCCGTTGCCGCCACCCGATTTCATCGTCCACCCCGGCTCTGCCGAAGAGATCTCGGAGATCATGGACGTCGCCAACAAGTACAAGATGCCGGTGGTGCCCTGGGGTGGGGGATCGGGCACACAGGGCGGAGCCCTGCCCATGTTTGGCGGCATCTTGCTCGATATGAAGCGGATGAACAAAATCATCGAGATCGACGAGGTCTCGCTGACGGTGACGGCGGAAGCTGGCATCAACGGCCAGCAGTTGGAATGGGCGCTGAACGAGAAGGGCCTGTTTATGCCACACTACGCCGCCGCCTCGAATTGCGCCACGCTGGGCGGCTATCTGGCCCCGCGCGGCACCGGCACCATCAGCACCAAGTACGGCAAAGCCGAGGATATGGTTTTGCGCATGCAGGTGGTGTTGCCCACCGGCGAGATCATCCGCACGCCGCATGTGCCGCAGCACGCCTCCGGGCCGGATTGGTTCAAGTTGTGGGTCGGGGCCGAGGGCACGCTGGGCGTGATCACCGAGGCGACGATGCGGGTGGAATACATTCCCGAAGCGCGGCTGCTGCGCGGCATCCTGTTCGATGACCTGAGCAACGCCCTGGAGGCCGGACGTCGCATGATGACCCGCCGCCTGCATCCCTTCGTCATCCGCCTGTACGACCCGGAATCGACCAAATCCCGGATCAAGACGATTCTGGGCTACGAATTCGACGGCGCTTACATGGTGCTGGGCTTCGATGGCGACCCCGATCTGGCGGCGCTGGAGGAACAGAAGGCGCTCGAGATCTGCACGGAGCTCGGAGGACAGGATCTGGGACGGGAACCGGGCGAGGCCTGGTGGGAGCACCGCTATGATTTCTACTACCCGCCCATCAACCTCAAGT
>DUEF01000174.1 GCA_011176555.1 Caldilineae bacterium | reverse complement strand
GATGCGCACCACATCCAGCGGGATCTGCACGATCAGTTCGCCCTTGAGGCTGAACATGACCAGGATGGTGAAGAGCAGGGCGATCAGGGTGAGGGGGCTGATGCGGGGGATGAAGCGGGTCTCGTACCACTCGCGCCCCTTGAGGCGCAGGAGGAGGAAGCGCGTGGCGAAACCGGCGATCATGGGGATGCCCAGGTAGATGAACACGCTGCGGGCGATCTCGGCCATGCTGATCTGCACCACGGCGCCTTGCAAGCCCAATGCTTGAGGCAGGAGGGTGATGAAAACGTAGGCGTAAACGCTATAAAACAGCACCTGGAACACGCTGTTGAAGGCCACCAACCCCGCCGCATATTCTGTATCCCCGGCCGCGAGTTCGTTCCAGACGATGACCATGGCGATGCAGCGCGCCAGGCCGATCAGAATCAGGCCCACCATGTACTCCGGGTAGTTGTGCAGGAAGATCACCGCCAGGACGAACATCAGGATCGGCCCCACGAGCCAGTTCTGCACCAGCGACAGCCCCAGCACTTTGGTATTGCGAAAGACTTCCGGCAGCTCCTCGTACTTCACCTTGGCAAAAGGCGGATACATCATCAAGATCAGGCCAAGGGCGATGGGAATGTTAGTGGTTCCGACCTGAAAGCTGTTGATGAGCTTCTCGACGCCCGGGATGAAATAGCCCAACGCCACGCCCACAGCCATGGCCAGGAAAATCCACAGAGTCAGATACCGGTCGAGCGTAGACAGTTTCTTCGTCGGCTGAAGATGCTGTGCGGAAGCAGATTGTGACATGGGATTAGTCCTCCGGTGGGGTGAGAGAGATGATATTGGGTACTGGGTATTTGCGGTGGCGCCGGAAAACAGCGTGAATACCCAATACCAATATCTAATATCCAGTCTGACTCACAAGCCACGACCCCAGCAATTCGGGCACGTAGCAGCAGATGGCATTGCGCACGGAACGAAAGACAGCCATCACTTCTTCTTCGGAACCGATGGCCGCGGCGGGGTCGATAAAGCCCAAATGCACCTTGTCGCCTTGCCCCAACCAGATCGGGCAGTGTTTCTCGGCGTCATCGCAAACCGTGATGACAAGATCGAAAGGAACTGAGCGAAGCTCAGCGGCGTTTTTGGAGCGCCCGTGATGTTCGATGCCGATCTCGGCCAGGGCCTGAATAGCCTTGGGATGGACGTACCCGGCGGGGTCAGTACCGGCGCTGTACGCTTGCCATGCACCGCCTAATCTGGCGTTGACGATGGCCTCCGCCATTTGGGAGCGACAGGAATTGCCGGTGCAGAGAAAGAGCACTTTGCGTTTGCGCATGGTTTAGCTCGATTGAGCGTGAGTCTGCAAGTGGTGAGCGACGGCGGTTGGCGTGGGGGGATTGGGAGAGGCGACCAAGTTGCCGCCGATATCCAAGCGCGGTAAGCTGAGCGGGTTGTACTGCGCCAGACGGGCGGCACCATCAATTTCTTCCAAACGGATAGGAATGTTCAGACGCTCCGCCTCGGTCACGACGATCTCGCGCATCTTCTGGTAGCGGCGGCACGACGGCGCGCCGATGAGTTGGACGACGATCATGGCGCGTCTTTGAAATCATTGTCGCTGCGGCGGCCGAGGTCCAGGCAGGTGGGATCGGGCCAGACGAAGTCGTGCAGATGCTCGACGGTGAAGGATTCGGAGGCAGGGTGTTGCACCAGACGGCGGGCGTAATCCCACTGCAAGCGCCCGAACAGGTCGATGTCCTCCGGGCTGTAGTCTCCCCCGAGCAGCTTTCGCATCTGCGCCTTCACCTCATGGGGATGGACTTCTGGCCGCAGGGAAACGTGGACGGTGTCGCCAGTGGAAACCCTGCGCACGATGAATTCGCCACCACTGAGGGAAAGATCGATGATGTGGGAGCCGAAGCGAGCGCGGGCGCCCGTGAGATAGGCGGCCACATCACCGCCGCAGGCCGAGTTGTTGGAAATGATGGTCAGGTCGGTGCGGTCGATCACGCCGGCGGGGAAGAGGGCGTCGAAAGCCGCGCGCAAGGCCATGGCCGCTTCCATGAGGCCGCCGCAGAGATGGCCATGAAATTTGATCAGGTCGGACACGGTGATGGTTTTCGTCTGTGGATCATAGCGGCCATACTTATGGAGCGTGTCACGCACTTCGAAAACCGGGACATATGGGGCCTGATCGATGTTTTTCAACATCTCGAATGGGTTGAGTTGTGAAGGTGATTTCATGTTCAGATTTGGTGTGTTGCTCAGTACCCCAACCGACGACTGCGCTGGTGCATCCATGCTGCGGCCGCCAGGAATACGACGCCACTGAGCAGCAAGACAGTCAGGCTGAGCCAGGGTGCGATCAAGGATTCTCCTAACACGGCGCGATTCATCAGCTCCTGGGCATACGTCAGGGGCGACAAATAGGCCACCGCCCGCGCCCAGGGAGACATCTCGCTCAGGGGGATGAAGATACCGCTGATGAATAACAGCGGCCAGCGAATGAGGGTGCTGGGCATCATGATGTTACCTACCGAGCGAGAGGGAATGGAGGCAAAGACCAGGCCCAGGGCCGAAAAGGTCAGACTGGCCAACACCAGCGTCGTTATCAGGAGGGGTGGGTTGGCCACATCCACGTGCAGCCAGATCAGCCCCACCAGCAGCGAGACCAGCGCGACGGCCGCGGCGAAGAAAGCGCCCACCAGGGTTTTCCCTATGAGCAGAGTGATCAGCGCCATCGGCGCGGCCAGCAGCCGGTCGTAGGTGCCCGTGCGCCGCTCCATGGGGATGATGATCACGCCGGCCGACGAGGCGGTGAAGAACGTGGTCAGGGCCAGCAGCCGGCTCATCCCCTGCTCGGGCCCGATCTCGCGTTTGACGGAGAAAGAGAAGAACAGGAAGAGGGGCAACGCCAACCCAAACATGATCATGGGCGGCGTCAGATAGTAGACACGGACATCTTTGACGGCCACGGCCCAGGCCTGTGCCACTTCGTTTTGCAGGCGTCGCATCTTGCCAGTGTTCATCGTTTGCCCCCCTTCCGCTGGCGACGGTCCCTGTTTGCGCCTGTCTCATGCGCTACCGTGCCGATCTCCTGGCCAGTGATCTCTAGAAAGACGTCTTCCAGGCTGGGGCCCTGCGTGTTGAGGCTGACGAGCCGCAACTTGTGAACACGGGCGTAATCCACCACCTGAGGCAGCAGCGCCGACGGATCCGCCGTGTACAGCCGCCATTTGTCGCCCATCCGGACAACGGTGGTGACTCCCTCCAGCGCGGCCAAAGCCTGCCCGTGGGCAGCGCCGTCAGGCTCCAGCGCCACCTGGACCGACTGTACCCGCCGGAAGGCCGCTTTCAGCCGCTCCGGCGTGTCGATGGCAGCGATCTGGCCGTGGTCGATGATGGCGACCCGGCTGCAGAGCTGGTTGGCCTCTTCGATCTGGTGGGTGGTCAGAAAAATGGTGGCGCCCTCGGCGTTCATCTGGCGGATCAGACCATGGATAGCATGGGTGCTCTGGGTGTCCAGCCCCGGTGTGGGTTCGTCCAGAAAGAGCAGCGTCGGTTTGTGAATGATGGCCATGGCGATGCTCAGGCGACGACGCATGCCTTTGGAGAAATCCTCCGCCTTCACGTGACGCTTCTCCCAGAGACCGAAGGTCTCCAATAATTCCTGCGCCCGGCTCGCTCGTTGGCTGCCGGGCACCCGGTAGAGCTGCGCTGTAAACATCAGGTTGTCCCAGGCGCTGAGCTCGGTGTAGACGTTCGACTCCTCCGGCACCAGGCCCATCCGCCGCTTGGCGGGGTATGCGTCGCGGGCTATGTCGTGACCATAGATGAAAATGCGCCCATCGCTCGGCTCTAGAAGGGTGGTCAGCATACGCTGCGTGGTGGACTTGCCTGCACCATTGGGGCCCAGGAAGCCGAATATCTCTCCCTGTTCGACCTCGAAAGAGATGTGATCAACGGCCAACAGGTCGCCGTAATACTTCGTAAGGTTATCGACTACGATTGCATTGTTCATGGGTATCACATTGCTATCTTGAATGAATCATTGATCGCTAGTGCAAGCCCTGGCGCCGGCAACTGGTGCACTGATCATCCTCCATATTGGTCCAGAAGACCAGCCCGCAGCCCGGACAGACTACCTTGTGAAAGTCCTCCTTCCAGGATCTGGGTCGAGGCCGGAGTGCGGGCGGGAGCACGACGAAAGCGTCGGCGTTGCATGCGCAATCTGGCGGTGTGTTTTCGGTTTCAGAAGTCGCTTTCGTCGTGAGCGGCGAAGGATCATGCTTTTGTTTCATGAAGCTTCAAGTGATCGGTTCCAGACAGCGTGTGGCGAAAAATCAGTGGGCAGCAGAATTCGTTGAAACATGGCGGCACTTTTCGTTAGTAGACATGTGTTCTCAGGCAATGGCGGGCATATCGCCCAGCATATCCTGTAGATTCGCCAGTTGTGGGGCGAACGCCGGTTCGAGCAAAGGCGGGCAATCAACCAGTTTTTTCTGCCCGGAAATGAGTTTGAGGGCGAAGATCCAGCACGTCGGTTCGCCGCATTGGCGACAGTTGGTCTTGGGCAGCAAGTTGTAGACGCCCATGGCGTGGGGCGCTGGCGCATTTTGTAGCTGGGGGTGATCTGATCCCGTTTTTCCCAGGTGCGATTGACCAGCTTGATCAGTCCTTCGATCACTTTAGTCGCCTCGTCCCGGTCGGCCAGGTTGGCGGCGTCGATTTCATAAGGATGGAAGGCGACGGTGCGGCCTCCCTTTTTCCAGGTCAAGGCCTGGGCTTTCTGATTGTAGATGGCCCCGCGCAGGGTAGCATTCAAATAAGGGAGCGCTTCGCTGATGTCTACCGTCAGGCGGGCGATAGCGCTCCAGGTTTCGGAACCGGGCTCGCAGGGGGGGACGAATAATTCGAGATCATAGTTTTCGATTAACATGAGGGGCCTCCTGATTCCGGGAGCAATCTTTCAGGTTGTCTGTCATTGCGAGGAGCGGTTTTTGCGACGAAACAATCCCCAACGTGATAATGTGTGGCCATATAGGTTGGAGGTTGCTTCGCCCAAAAGCGGCTCGCAATGACATGCAAGAGGGCTTACTGACCGAAAAGATTGCCTGAGACCTGCCTGATGCCCGCACCGGGCGCCTCGATCATGACCTTTCAGCCGCCTTCCAGCAGGTCTCGGGCCTTGTGTTTGACGTGTTTTTGCAGGAACGCCAGCGCGCCCTCGGCATCCTGGTCGATAAGGATCTGGCAGAGTTCCAGGACTTCCCGGTCATTGAGGGCGATGATCAGAGTCTTTTTCATAACAGACCTCCGATTTCCGACCTCTGTTTTTCACAACAACCCCCAGATCATCTTGGCGGCGATGAAGAGGAGGACGACGCCGAACATTTGTTTGAGCAGCCGGGGCTTCATACGCATGTGCATCACGCGGGCCCCGACCTGCGAACCTGCGATGACGGCGAGGGCCAGCACGGCCATGAGTTGCCAATCGACATGGCCTACGGCCAGGTGACCCAGAAAGCCGGTGGCGGAGGAAAAGACGACGACGAAGGTCGAGGTCGCGGCCGCCAGTTTGGTGGGATAGCCCATGGCCATCAGCAAGGGGACGATGAGGAAGCCGCCACCGATGCCCAGCAGGCCGGCCACGAAACCGA
This sequence comes from Caldilineae bacterium, assembly GCA_011176555.1. GTDB lineage: Bacteria > Chloroflexota > Anaerolineae > J102 > J102 > DUEF01. The sequence continues at coordinate 15,291 of DUEF01000174.1, read as the reverse complement.
TGCCGAACCCCAGCAGCGCTCCCCAGATTGCCCGCTGACGGGACGTGCCCCGGGTGGTTTCAGGTTCACTGGCCCCGCTGAGCAAGATCATGCGGCCACCCGCGGCCAGCACGGCCACCGAGAACAGGCCCAGCAGCCAGTTGGTGGGGACAAGCTGGGTGACGTAAGCGCCGAGCGGCGCGGCGATGGCCGAGGTGATCACCAGCGGCAGAGATATGTGAAAATCGATCATGCGCTGGCGATAGTAGACCCAGGCGGCGGATGCTGCAGTGAGGCCGTTGAGCAGCAGGCCAGTGGGGACGACGACTTCTTTGAAATCGAAGCCGAACCAGATGAGGATGGGGTTATAGACCATTGCTCCGCCCAGGCCCAGCATCGAAAAGATGAAGGCCAGGGCGAAGAAGAGGAGGGCGAGTAGTAGTATCATGACGGATGCTAAACGGTAATCGGTAACCGGTCATCGGTGATCAGCCGATCGTTGCCATAAACTTGGCTGATCGACCGACTGATCACTGAAAACTGATTACTGTTTACTGGAATTTGCGCAGTTTGTCGGGCAGCAGTTCCGCCATGAGTTCGGCGTAGCCGCCTTTCAGGATGCGAACGTTGTCGTAGCCTTTGCTGCGCAGGAAAGCGAATGCCACGTTGGCCCGGTCTGTACCCGAACAGAAGGTGGCCACCAGTTTGTCGCGCGGCACTTCCGCCAGGCGGTCGGGCAGTTCATCGATGGGGATATGCAGAGCGAATGGGAGGGCGACATAGTCCGTTTCCAGGTCCGTGCGCACGTCCAGTAGGACAGCTTCGCCTTTGGCCCAACGTTCGAAGAACGCCGGGGGCATGACTTTGTGTTGGGCGGTGCTCCAGAAGTCGAAATCGCAGGTTTTCAACCAGGTATCGAAGGACGAGGTTGACATAAGAGCCTCCTGTCAAGAAGGAATGTGATCAGCCCATAAGGACTGATATGGATTGTTAACGGAAAGTCGTGGTGAAGAGTTTTTTATCAGGCAGCCTGCTGGATCAGGTGGGTGAGTTGTTGCTTCGAGGGCACGCCGCCGTAGCCGATCAACTTTTCGTCGATGACCAGGCCGGGCGTCGTTGTGACGCCGTAGCTCATGATGGCGGAGATGTCGGTTACTTCGACAACTTTGGCTTCGATGCCCAGTTCTTTGATGACTTGGGCCGCCAGTTGTTTGAGGCGCTTGCAATTAGCGCAACCGGTGCCGAGTATTTTGATGATCATGTAGTGCTCCTTGGGGTGATGATTGATGACCGATGATCAATGACTTAAAGATTAACGGCATCTCGCACGCCGACCTTAATCATTGATCATTAATCTTTGATGTCAGATGACCGCATTGAACAGAAATCCCACCAGCAAAATGCCGCTGGCGACGACGGCGATGAAGATGGCGATGAGTCGGAGTTTGAGCACCCGGCGCAGGATGATCATCTCCGGCAGACTGAGGGCGATCACGCTCATCATGAAGGCCAGCACCGTGCCCAGGGCCGCTCCCTTCTCGGTCAGGGCATGGACCACGGGGATGATGCCGGCGGCATTGGAATACATGGGGATGCCCAAAAGCACGCCCGCGGGCACGCTCCACCAGGCGTCTGCACCCAGGACATCGGCCAGCGCGTCCTCTGGCACATAGCCGTGGATGGCCGCACCGATGGCGATGCCCACCACCACGTAGGGCCAGACCTTGCCCACGATCTCCTTGGTCGTGCGCCAGGCCTGCTCGAAGCGCTCGGTCCAGGTGGGTTTGCTCGCCTGGATGTTCGCCTCGCCTACATCGATCTGCCAGACGAAATCCTCCACGCCCTTTTCGATGTCCGGGATGCGGCCGATGAACCAACCGGCGACGATGGCGACGGCCAGCCCCGTGATCATGTAGAGCCCGGCGATCTGCCAGCCAAACAGCCCGAACAGCATCGCCAACGCCACCTCATTCACCATGGGCGTGGCGATCAGGAAGGAGAAAGTGACGCCCAGAGGGATGCCGGTCTCGACGAAGCCGATGAACAGCGGCACCGCCGAACAAGAGCAAAAAGGCGTGACCACACCCAACCCCGCCGCCAGCACGTTCCCCACCCCTTCGCGTTTCCCGCCCAGCAATTGGCGCGTGCGCTCGGCGCTGAAGAAACTTCGCACCACCGTGACCAGGAAGATCATCCCGCCCAGCAGCATCAGGATCTTGGGGACATCGTAGAGGAAGAAGGCCACCGACTCGCCCAGGCGCGAATCCGGCGCCAGGCCGATGATCTCGTAGGTCAGCCAGTCGGCGAAGGGCTGCAAACGGCCCCACACCAGCAGCCATGCTACCGCAGCCCCCAGGACAAGCGCCCACACTCGCCAGGCGGCCCGTTGGGCGGTCGGGGCGGCGAAGGAAATCGGGGTGGGGCTGGATTCGGGCTGGGATTCAGGATCGACCAGGATGAAACCTTCGGGCATGGGTTATCTCTCCGTTATTACATGCGATAAATTGCATATTTTGTGATAAAAAAAGAGGGCTGTGAGTGGCGGATGCTGGATACTGGGTATTCCGGCGATGTACGAATACCCACTATCCAATATCTTTTTAAGCATACAACCTCACTTCCTCGCGCTGGCACTTGGGACATACGCAGTCGGGCAAAAGATGGTGAATTTCCCGTTCTTCCTCAGGCACGGGCCCCAGCACCTGGTCGAGCCAGGCCAGCATTTCGGGATCAGCCACCCGGTAAAACGTGTTCTGGCCTCGTTTCTCGCTCCTGAGCACGCCGGCGCGATGCAGCAGCCGCACCTGCTGTGAGATGTAGGGCTGGGGCCGGTCCATGAGCGCTTCCAGATGACAGACGCACTCCGGGCTGCGCCGCAAGATGTCGAGCATGCGCAGGCGTTCGGGATGGGCCATCAGCTTGAGACGTTGGGACAGGCGTTCGTAATCGGTCATGGTGATCGTACATTCAATAAATTGCATATAGAGTTTATCGCTTTTTTTGCCATCGCGCTATGACATAGATCATACCTATGCAGATATTTGCATGATTCGTCATCATCTGGGAGCGACAGGAATTGCCGGCAGAGGAAGAGCACCTTCCGTTCTCGCATGGTTTAGCTCGTTTCCCGGAACTGCTAGCCCATGCCTACGCCGGCGACGGTCGCGCCGCAGACCGGGCAATGGCCATCGACGATGCGGTTTTCCATGATCGTGAAGCCGCGGCGATGGATCAGACGCGCACCACATTGATAGCAGTAGGTGTTCTCGCCTTCGCTGCCGTAGACATTGCCCTCATACACATAATGCAGGCCTTCTTCCAGACCGATTTCACGGGCGCGACGCAGGGTGGCGGGGGGCGTGCGCGGCTTGTCGAGCAACTTGTAGGTGGGATAGAAAGCGCTGACGTGCCAGGGCGTGTCCACATCCAGCTCGTCGCGGATGAAGCGGGCGATGTCGCGCAGCTCGTCCTCGCTGTCGTTGAGCGTGGGGATGATCAGGGTGGTGACCTCGATCCAAATGCCCAGTTGCTTCATCAGTTTTAGCGTGTCTAGCACCGGCTGCAGTTTGGCCCCCACCATTTTTCGGTAGAAATCCTTGGTGAAGGCTTTCAGATCGACGTTGGCGGCATCGAGGTAGGGGCGAATCATTTCCACGGCTTCCGGCGTTTCGTAGCCGTTGGTGATGAAGAGGTTGCCCAGCCCCTGTTCGTGGGCCAGTCGAGCGGTGTCGTAAGCGTATTCGAAGAAGATGGTGGGTTCGGTGTAGGTGTAGGCGATGCTGCGACAGCGTGTACGCCGGGCGTCGGCCACGATTTCGGCCGGCGTCGCCTCTGTCCCCATGATCAGATGCTGTTCGCGCGGCATCTGCGAGATCTCCCAATTCTGGCAGAACGTGCAGCGAAAATTGCAGCCGGGCGTGGCGATGGAATAGGCCAACGTGCCGGGATGGAAGTGGAACAGCGGCTTCTTTTCCACCGGATCCACATGCTGCGAGATGGTGCGACCGTAGACCAACGTGTAGAGCGCGCCGTCCCGGTTTTCCCTCACCAGGCAGATGCCTTTGCGTCCAGCGGCGATCACACAGCGATGGGCGCAGAGATCGCAACGCACTTTGTTGTCGTCCAGCTTTTCGTAAAGCATGGCTTCGTGCAGGGGTGACGTATTAGTGTTCTTGATTAACATGGGGAGCCTCCTGATTCTGGGAGAAATCCTTGGCGTTGTCTGTCATTACTTCGGGTGGATGGAGCGGACTTTGATTTCTGGCCGTGGCGCATCTGAGGGTGTACATGCCGCACAGGGCCTACCTCCGCCCACCGATTTTTGATCTCCGACCTCCATCTTTCATAACAACCCCCAGATCATCTTAGCGGAGATGAAGAGGAGGACGACGCCGAACATCTGCATCGCAAGTTTTCAACCAGGCGTCAATCGGTGATGTGGACATGGGAACCGCCTAAATCTACAATAGCACTGGCCCGCGCTGGCATTTGGGACACACGCAGTCAGGCAAGGGGCGGTGAATCCCTCGCTCGACCTCGGGTACTGGTCCCAACACCTGACTGAGCCAGGCCAACATTTCGGGGTTAGACACCCGGTAGAAGGTGTTTTGGCCCCGTTTTTCACTTTGCAGCACGCCAGCGCGATGCAGCAAGCGCACCTGCTGCGAGATGTAAGGCTGCGGTCTACCCATCAGCGCCTCCAGATGACAGACGCACTCCGGGCTACGGCGCAAAATATCGAGCATGCGCAGGCGCTCGGGGTGGGCCATCAGTTTGAGGCGTTGGGCCAAACGTTCGTAATCGGTCATGGCGATAGCATATTCAATAAATTGCATATAAAGTTTACCTCATGATTTACTGTCGTGCTATGATACAGATCATATTTATGTAAATTTTTGCATATACAGTCCCACCCCACCACTGGTCCATGCCCCCACCTGTGCGGCGTCGCCCCGCCATCCCGTCCCTGCGCATATCATGCGCCCGTTAGCGCTGGGCTGAAAATAGTCGCACTCAAAGCAAAAGGCCCCCCGCGTGGGAGACCTTTCACCTGTTAGCGCCGTGGCGATTATCGGTTAACCCGAGGTGATGCCACAGCGCTCTGTTTACAACCTAAGTCCATTGACATCACCTCCTTTGGAATGGGATAGCAAAGGAGTGCATGCGTCCGAACTGACCAGACAGCACGTTGATGGGATTATGACACAGGGTGGGAGCGCTGTCAAATGGTAAATTGTAACAGAGACCATATCGTTTTATGGTGAAGTTCGTCATAATGTATGCAGCGTCGTTTCGTGGCGCTGGAGAGAAATTACAGCGGGGCCCCTATTCCCGGGTCCAATTCTATAGCTGGCTGGAAGCCTGGCATCGACACCGACATTGCCCAACCAGGGATTGAACCAGGTGAATGGCGGGATCCGGCTCACACATGTCAGGAGGTGTCACATATGCCAGATCGATTATCCGTTGATGCGTTACTGCCACTAAGACTTTCATGGAGGAACTATGCTTAAAAAATACCTTCTATTGCTTCTTTTGATCCTCCTACTGCTGAGCGTTGGCGGCGTTGTGCTCAGCCAAAGCCCCAACGATCTGGTCAGTTGCAGGGATTTCGCATTCTCGACCGAAGAGGATTTTCTTTCTCGCGGCCCTGTCCCGCCTGATGGCAACCCCATTATCTCGGACGGCGATTTGCTGGGAAAAAACCATGCAGTCTGCATGAGAAATAGAGACCTGCTCGATGTCCACGATGTCGATCCGAGTATCGATTTGGGCCTGGACGCAGCTGATGTCCTCTATATCGACCGCAAATTAGTCGCTTTTTCGACTTCGTTAGATGCGCCGGGCAAGCGCTTCACTGCCGGAGATTTGCTCACGACCTGGGGAGCCGTCATCCCCAATCAGGCTCTGCTCGTCCAATTTCAGATTCACGGGGATCGGGGACTCGATGCTGTGCATTTCGTTGGCGATTGGGAGCACATCATCGCCTTCAACTCATTTGCCATCGATGTTCCGCGCGGGGCGTGGCTCGAAAATCCCGGCCTGCTCGTCGATACCCTCAGGCGCTACAACATCGACATCTGGTTTTCCATCGAAGGAACCGAACAGATCGCCTCCACTGTGCCGGTGTACGACGGCGACTTGCTTTCCGCCGCCTACGGCGTTGTCGTGGCCCGAAACGAACAACTGCTGCCGCCCTCCGTTCCGGCAGGTATCCAAACCGGCGGCGTCGACTTCGGATTGGACGCCTTCACCGCCTCTCGGATGTTCAATCCCAACGAACTGAAACCGGCAGCGGGGCATTTCTCCACCGAAATCCTCTATCGTGGGGAGCAAAAATTCACCGACGGTGATGTGCTCCGAGTTGGCGACGGCATCGCCTATCACGATTCGGACCTGACGGCGCCCTTCGAGCCGTTCGCGGATTTTCTGGGTACGGATGCGATTTACATCCTGCTAGATGAACCGCCCGAGCTCGATTTCTTGCCGATGATCCTGAAATACTTGCGGGGAGGTGGATGATGAAGCGACGAACAGTTCTATCCGTTCACACGCCATCCCCCCGTTTTTGGAGGAAACATATCATGAGAAAGATGCTTTTACTGATCACACTTTCGTTGCTCGTCTTGGGGATGCTGGTGCTTTCGCCCGTAGCCTTGGGCCAACGGGCCTATCCTCTTGAAAACTGCCGCACCGGCGCCTTCTCGACCGAAGAGGACTTCATGATGACCCGCGGCGAGCCCTACGACGGCAACCCCTACATTTCCGATGGCGATCTGCTCAGCCCCAGCGGCCAGCTCTGCGCCCGTAACGCCGACCTGCTGGTGAACTTCAACCCGGCCGGCGTGGCTCCCGCCGACCTCGGTCTCGACGCTATCGACATCCTGAACTTCGAAGATCGGTTGGCCGCCTTTTCCACCTCTTTGGACGATCCCTTCGGCAAATTCTCGGCTGGCGATCTGCTCTTCACCGACGGCGGCATGATACCCAACTCAGCCCTGGTCGCACACTTCGGCATCAAGCATGACATCGGCCTGGACGCCGTGCAACTCATCGGTGAGCGCGAAAACATCGAGGGCTTTGTCAAACGGGTGCATGAGGCCAATCCCGAAGACTGGGATCAAGGCCTTTTGGATCAGTTGCTGGATGTCTTCGATGTCGATATCTGGTTCTCGATCGAGGGAACGTACTGGGGTGTCGAGAACAAACCCATCCTCGATGGCGATCTGCTGTCTGCGAGAGGCTTTATCGTTGCTCCCAACTCGGTTCTGCTCCCGTCCGACGTGCCTGCCGGCCTGCCCGCGCGGGGCGTCGATTTCGGCCTGGATGCTGTGACCTCCGGCAGGAGACCCAGCGACAACCCGATGATTCTGTTTTCCACCGAGATCCTCTATCGCGGCGAGCGAAGATTTACCGATGGTGATGTCCTGCTGATGGGTGACGGTATCAAAATGCGCAACGAAGACCTGATCGCAGCCTGGCATCCGCGAGCGGATTTCCTCGGGCTCGACGCGCTCTGGCTGCTGACAGAACCGCCGCCGCTGGAAGATCCCTTCATCACCCATCTCTGCGGCGACCGCTCTGCCGGTGATTTCGACGGCGGCTTGGTGGGCATCGGCGGCGCTGGCACAGGCCTGTACCGGAACGGCCCTCCCGATGCCGCCTGGCCCGATGGCCGGCCTCGACAACCCTGTGGCCGTTTCGTGCCCGTGGACGGTTTCATGCCCGACACTGGCGTGGTTCGTTTCCGTGTAGCCTATCGCAAAGCAGGCGATCCCTACCTGGGCGTGGACACCCATGACGGCATCCAAACATCCTGGCGTATTTACCAGCGAGCGCCTTTCTGGCCCTTCCCCTGCACGCTGTCTGGCAGCCTCAGCACGGATGCAAAGGGTTGGATGGACGCCGCCACCTATCAAGGCTACAAGACTGGCGCGCTCACAGGCGGTTGTCCTAACACCGGGTTGAAACTGGCGGTCTGGAACACGGATGGCGTCCCTGGTTTCGATCCCGGTCCCGCCGACCCGAACGGCCATTACGTCCTGTGGTTGGAGTTTGATGACGGCGCCATCGACCGCGAGCCCGTGGAGCACCATCTGCAACTGGACAACACTTTGCCCAAGATCAATGACTTCAAGGTCACGCTGGCGGATGGCACCACCCCCGTCAACGCCTGTGGCGAAGCGCCGAACGGTGAACACATCTTCAAAGTCTACGCTGACTTCTACGATGACTACCATTGGGGTTACAAGCTGCGGGTGCGCGGCGGCGATCCGCCTGCTGGTAAGACCTATGGCTGGCACAACTACTACGACGGCACGCCAGCAGTGGTCAACACCGATCGTACCGGCACCACCCCGACCGGCAATACGGTGTTCTTGCGCAATATCGACATGAACGATCTGGGCGCCAGCTTCACCGATTGTTGCTACGTGCTCGACCTCTGGGTGCGGGACGGAGCGATTCGGCACAGCTTTAACAAGCGTGTTACGAACGATGTGACCGGCGCCAATGGCTGGTGGGCGAATAGATTCCTCACCTTTGCTGCTGCACCATAATGCACCATAAGCAACTCACCTGAAACCTGCCAGGCTACGATCAGTCTGGCAGGTTTCAGCTTTGGCAATCGCCTTTTTTGCGCTGATTCAGCGTTTCCGTTATAATCATTTAACACCTTTTTGGGTAGAACTGGGCCTGCGCGCCGCAGTTCTTCTTTTTTGTGCTTTCGGGGCCACCGAAAGTCATTGCTCGCTTTACCCCAGGCGCTTCGCGCCTTTTTCTATATCAAATCAAGGAACCAACCATGACTCGCAACAACAACGGTAACGGCAACAACGATGTCTACCTCACGCCAGAGGGCTTGCAGAAGCTCCAGGAAGAACTGGAATGGCGCGAGAAGGTGCGCCGCCCTGAGATCGCCCTGCAGACCAAAGCCGCCATCAAAGAAGGCGATTTATCCGAAAACGCCGGTTACGATGAGGCCAAGTACCAGGCCGGCATGAATGAAGGTCGTATCAAGGAACTTCAACAAAAGATTAAAAACGCCGTCTTGATCGAGACCAACGATGGCCCCGCCGAATTCGTCGAGTTGGGACGGACGGTGACAGTCAAAGACCTCGAATTCGGCGATGAAGAGATCTACACCATCGTTGGCTCGGCCGAAGCGGACCCCGGCAACGGCAAAATCTCCAATGAATCGCCGATGGGCGTGGCCTTGATGGGGCAGCGCGTGGGCGCCACCGTGCTGGTCGAATCGCCGGGCGGTCAATTGCAATTCGAAGTGTTGAAAATCGAGTAAAATCATGTCCCAACCATCTGCACCCACCGATCAAGATCTGCTGGATCAGGAAATCGCCCGACGTCAGAAACTGGAGCGCTTGCGCGCGGCCGGCATCGATCCCTATCCGCCGCGCGTCAACCGCACGCACACCGTCGCCGAGGTCGTCGCTGCCTACGAGTCGGGCGAGTTAGAACCGGAGGCCGGGGTGCAGCTCGCTGGCCGGATGACAGCCCGCCGGGTGATGGGCAAGCTCTCTTTCGGCCACATCGAGGACGCCACCGGTCGGGTGCAGATCATGGTGCGCCGGGACGAACTGGGCTCCGAGCGCTACAATGGCTTCTTCAAAAAAGATCTGGACTTGGGCGACATCATCGCCGTGAGCGGGACGATGACCACCACCCGCACCGGCGAGATCACCTGCCAGGTCTCCGCCATCGATCTCCTGGCCAAGGCGCTCAAGCCCATGCCCGACAAGTGGCACGGCCTGCGAGACCCGGAAATCCGCCAGCGCCAGCGCTATCTCGACCTGCTCGCTAACCCCGACGTGCGGGATGTGTTCCGCACCCGCGCCGCGGTGGTCAGCGCCCTGCGCCGCTACCTGGACGACGAAGGCTTCCTGGAAGTGGAAACGCCCATCCTGCAACCGATTTACGGCGGCGCTGCAGCCGAACCTTTCGTCACCCACCACAACTACCTGCATCAAGACCTCTACCTGCGCATCAGTTTCGAGCTCTACCTCAAGCGTTTGCTGGTGGGCGGATACGACAAAGTCTACGAAATCGGCCGGGATTTTCGCAACGAGGGCATCAGCCACAAGCACAACCCCGAATTCACCCAGCTCGAATTCTACGAGGCCTACACCGATTACGCGGGCGTCATGGCCCGCACCGAGGCGATGGTGGCTTACGCTGTGGAGCGAGTGGCCGGTGGGTTACAAGTCGAATGGCGGGGTCACACGCTCGATTTCACGCCGCCCTGGCCCCGCATCCCCCTGCGCCAGGCCATCCTCGACGCCAGCGGCATCGATTACGACCTCTACCCGGAGGCAGAGAGCCTGCGGGCCGCCATGCGCCAAAAGGGCGTCGACGCCCCCGACGACGCTGCGCGTGGCAAGCTCATCGACAAATTGCTCAGCCAGTTCGTCGAACCCAACCTGATCCAACCCACTTTCCTGATCGATTACCCGGTCGATGTCTCGCCCCTGGCCAAGCGCAAGCCCGGGACTGAAGACACGGTCGAGCGTTTCGAGGGTTTCGTGGGTGGCATGGAGCTGTGCAACGCCTTTTCCGAGCTCAACGATCCCATCGACCAACTCGAACGCTTCCTCGATCAGGGCCGTGATTTCGCCGCAGGCGACAAAGAAGCGCATCCGGTGGACGAGGACTACGTGAACGCCCTCAGCTACGGTATGCCCCCGGCCGGCGGCTTCGGCATGGGTATCGACCGTCTGGTCATGCTGCTGACCGATCAGGAAAACATCCGCGAGGTCATCCTCTTCCCCCACCTGCGGCCGGAGACCAGAGATCAGAGGTCGGAGACCAGAGATCAGAAGTCAGAGATCCGCCCGACCTCCGATCTCTGACCTCCGACCTCTGATCTCCTCATGCTCCACGTCGCCATCATCTGGCACATGCACCAGCCGTATTACCGGCAACCTGGCAGCGACATCGCCCTGCTGCCGTGGACACGCTTGCATGCCACCAAGGACTATCTGCACATGGCTCAGGTGGTGGAGCGTTTCCCTGATGTGCACGTCACCTTTACGCTCGTACCTTCCCTGGCGGAGCAGTTGCAGGACTATGCCAGCGGCGCTTTGCAAGACCGGCTGATGCTCCTGGCTCGTCAGGCCTACTTCAGTCCTGACGATAAGCGCTATTTGCTCAATATCTGCTACAGCATCTCATGGGACAACATCATCCGGCGCTATCCTCCCTACGCCGCCCTCCTCGATCGGCGACACCTGGCGTTGTTGAATCCCGACTATTTTTCGGAACAAACCTATCGGGACTTGATCATCTGGTTCAACCTGGCCTGGATCGATCCCAACTTGCTGGAAACGGACGAATTGTTGCGGGATTTGGTGGCGAAAGGAAAGGACTACACGCTAAAAGATGTCGAAGCTCTGACGCAGCGTCAGTTGCAGATCGTCGGCGAGGTCGCGCCCACGTATCGCCATCTGCAAGATCAGGGCCAGATCGAGGTGATCACGGTTCCCTACTATCACCCCATTCTACCCCTGCTGGTCGATAGTCGCATCGCCCAGCGGCCCTCGCCCGGCCTGCAAACGCCTGATCCGCCCTTCCGTGCGCCAGACGACGCCCAAGCGCAGATCGAGCGAGGCGTCGCTCATTACCATGCGCTGCTTGGTCGCACACCCCGGGGCATGTGGCCAAGCGAGGGCGCCGTCTCTCCCGAGATGGCGTCCATGGTCGCGGCGCAGGGCATTGGCTGGATGGCGACCGATGAAGCGATTCTCGGCAAGAGCTTGGGGGTGTTTTTCGAGCGGGATGGCAACGACTTTTTGCATCGCCCCGACCTGCTGTACCAGCCCTACCGACTGGCCACCCCCCAGGGTGACATTTCCTTCGTCTTCCGCGATCACAACCTTTCGGATCGGGTCGGGTTCACCTACCAGCGGCTGGGCGGCGAACAGGCGGCCGAAGACATGATCGTCCGTCTCAAGCGTATCGCTTATCAACTCCGCCACCGCCAGACGCCCGCCCTGGTCAGCATCATCCTCGATGGCGAAAACGCCTGGGAAACCTACGAACACAACGGCGACATCTTCCTCAACGCCCTCTACCGTCGCCTGCAAGAGGATCCTGAACTGCGGGCCGTCACCGTTTCCGAGCATCTGCAGGCATATCCCCCCGAGGATGAACTGGCCGACCTCGCTTCCGGCTCCTGGATCCGGGGCGACTTCACTACCTGGATCGGCGATCCCGAACACTCCGAGGCCTGGCGGCGGTTGCGAGACCTGCGCAACGCCTACGAAAAATGGCTCGACACCGGGCCGGCCGCCGAACGAGTGGACGAAGTCCAGCGCTATCTTTTCACTGCTGAAGGCTCCGATTGGTTTTGGTGGTACTCCCATCACAATGCCAGTGACCAGGACGCGCTCTTCGACCAACTTTTTCTCGATAACCTGGCCGCCGCCTACCGCGGTATGGGCCAAGCGCCGCCACTTGATGACTTGGTCCCCATTCAGGGCATCGCTCACCGGCTGCTTTTGCCGCTTGTCGCCATTTCACCCCGCCTGACCGCGGAAACCGACCCGAGCGCGCAATGGGCGCAAGCGCGCGTGCTCAGGCCTGTGGCTTCGATTGGAGCCATGCAGCAGGCCGGCGGCGACATCCAGGCGCTTCGCTACGGCAACGACGTCAACTACCTTTACCTGCGTCTCGAATTGAACTCACCGGTCGACGAACACCATGTCGAAGTGAGCATTCACACCGGCGCCGGCGAATTCTTGCTCAGCCGGGGGCGGGGACAGACCACCACTTTCCTCTACCATTTGGTCAATGGCTCGCACATCAGCCTGGGCCCCACCACCTGCAATGTCTCCGGCGCCCTGCTCGAAACCGCAATTCCCCTGGCCCGGCTTGGTCTTTCAGCAGCAGCGCCGGGCGAAAAACTGGGTTTGGTTGTGCGTCTTGATCCGAACAGCCCCCAAGCCGAACAGCTTCCCGCCACCGGCCAGCATGTGATCGAACTGGCCGCAGGGTCTCCCGGTTGACTCTGAGCGCCTATCTGGCTATAATGTGATCATCCAATAGATGACAGCCTGCGGGTGTAGTTCAGAGGTAGAACGTCAGCTTCCCAAGCTGAATGTCGTCGGTTCGAATCCGATCACCCGCTCTCTATTTTATACGGAGAGGTCGCATAGTCTGGCCTAGTGCGCGCGTCTCGAAAACGCGTAGGGTTTTACGGCCCTCGAGGGTTCGAATCCCTCCCTCTCCGCCTGGATTAGTAGGCCGGTAAACTGGGAGACCAGTAAACCGGGAAACCGGGATGTAAGCGCCCTGGTCTACAGGTTTAGTGGTCTACTGGTTTCCTGCCTTCACAATATGGAGAGGTCGCATAGTTTGGCCTAGTGCGCGCGCCTGGAGAGCGCGTATCCCCTCTGGGGATCGTGGGTTCGAATCCCACCCTCTCCGCCACATCAAAATCCCCGACCGACTGACATCGGCCGGGGATTTTTGCGTGTTGCGGTTTGCTCGATCGGCCTTGCCCCTTTCCCCACACGCCTTCGGCGTCCTTGACAAATCGAACCGGGCTGGGTACACTGGCGATGGTCGTGCTAGATGGGGAGCTAGCGGTGCCCTGCACCCGCAATCCGCTACAGCGGGATCGAATCCCTCCCCGAGGATTGGCGCGGCTTTCGTGTCAGAACCGATAGTGTCACGACGTGGGTCTTGTGCGGCGTGAACCTGTGAACCGGGTCAGGACCGGGAGGTAGCAGCCCTAAGCAGTCATTCACGGGCGCCACGAGGTCGCCTGCGTCGGACTATCGGTAATCGGCGAAAGCCTGTAGTGATTCGACGGGAGGTGCACGACCAGTTCTTATCGGGCCCTGGATGATGAAGAGACTCCAGGGCCTTTTTTTCGTAGTCGTCGACAACTTCCCGTTTTCATTACTTGATATTGGATAGGTGATACTGGATACTGGGACTGTCTGGTCGAGAAGTCAATATCGAATAACCAATATCCAGTATCTCGAACGATCACCTCTCCCCTGTTTTACCGCTTTCGACCGTTCTGGTTTACAATGCCATTTGCTTTCTTGTTCTCTTGAAACCAACTCATTTGCTATAAATTCGAGGTTATCCCCATGAAGATGAGCCATCTTTTTGCCCAGACCTTGCGCGAAGCGCCGGCCGACGCCGAATTGGTCAGCCACCAGCTTTTATTGCGCGCCGGATTCGTCCGCCAACTCGGCGCGGGCATCTTCAGCGCTTTGCCCCTGGCGCGGCGCGCCCTCACCAAGATCGAGAATATCTTCCGCGAGGAAATCAACGCCATCGGCGGCCAGGAAATGACCATGCCCGTGGTGCATCCCGCCGATATCTGGAAAGAGACCGGGCGCTGGTATCAGGTTGGCTCAGAGATGGCTCGGTTTCACGACGCCGGCGGTCGGGATATGGTGTTGGCGATGACGCATGAAGAGGTCGTCACCGATCTGGTGCGCAACGTCATCCACTCTTACCGTCAGCTTCCAGCCCTGATCTACCACATTCAGACCAAGTGGCGGGATGAACCTCGCTCGCGCGGCGGCCTGATCCGGGTGCGTGAATTCACCATGAAGGACAGCTACAGCCTGGACACCGACTGGGAAGGGTTGGACAAGCAATACTGGGCGCACTACCAGGCCTATTTCAATATCTTCAACCGCTGTGCGCTCCCCACCATCGCTGTCGAAGCGGATGTGGGCATGATGGGCGGCAAGTTGGCGCACGAGTACATGTACCTTTCTCCGGTGGGCGAGGACACCCTGGTGCTGTGCGACGCCTGCGGCTACACGGCCAATCGCCAGATCGCCACTTTCCTGAAGTCGGCTATCGTCGAAGATGAAGAGATGCTACCGTTAGAGAAAGTGGCCACGCCCGGAACCACCACCATCGCGGATTTGGCGGAATTTCTGGGTATTTCCGAATCCAAGACCGCCAAAGCCGTGTTCCTGGTCGCCACCATCAGCGAAGACCAGGAGGATGTGGAGAAGTTCGTGTTTGCGGTGGTGCGGGGCGACATGGATCTGAACGAGACCAAGCTGACCAACGCCGTCTCGGCCAAGGCCCTGCGCCCGGCCCAGGAGGAGGAGATCCGGGCCATTGGCGCGTCGCCCGGGTACGGTTCGCCGGTGGGGATCAAACGGGACGGCGTCATCCTGGTGGTCGATGATCTGATCCCGGCCTTGCCCAATCTGGTGGCCGGGGCCAATGAGGACGGCTATCACTTTTTGAATGTCAATTACGGCCGGGATTACACCGCCGACATCGTCACCGACATCGTGGCTGCGGCCGATGGTTACGCTT
>DUEF01000173.1 GCA_011176555.1 Caldilineae bacterium | reverse complement strand
GGGGTTACGCGGGAAGCTGGCGATGTCCTTCAATCCCACCACATCGAAACGTCCGCCCAGATAGCCCGGCATGATGTTGATGTGGTTATGCAATTCGCCCGGCGGCGGCTCTTCCCAGTCCAACACGATCTTTTCGGGCAGCACGTAATCGCCCTCGCCGTGCAGCCGAAACACTTCTTCCAGATCGGCCACGGCCGCGGCCATATCCAGCCCGCCCGCGGCGATGACATCTTCTTGGCTTAGCCATAAAACGGTTCTTTTCGAGTTCATGGGGTCTCCTGAAAAACGTATTGCGTGGTGCGTGGTGCGTGGTGCGTGACCGGACGAACGGAACACGAAACACGCAATACTCAGATGGTGCATACCGCCCAGAGGAAGGGCGCCACGCGCTCCTCCACCAGTTCCACGCCCAGGCCGGGGCGGTCGGGGATGGGCAGGTAGCTGCCGACCCGGTCGTATTCGGGCGCATGGTCGACCACAGCGTAATGGTCGGGAGGACGATAGGGGTAGAGTTCCACGATGCTGAGGTTGGGGATGCAGGCGGCCAGTTGCAGGGCCGTGGCCGTGGAAACAGGCGTGACGCCAGCGTGATGCGGCTGGATCTTCATGTTGTAGACTTCGGCCATCGCCGCGATTTTCCTGGTCTCCATGAAACCGCCGGTGTTGCCGATGTCCGGTTGCAGGATGTCGGCGGCGTGGCGCTCCATCACCTCACGGAAACCGTAGCGAGTGTAGAGCCGTTCGCCCACGGCGATGGGAATATCGACATGCTCCGACACCTTCTTCAATGCCCCGACATCGAAAGGATCGACCGGCTCCTCCAGGAAAAAGAGATCGAACGCTTCCAATTGGCGGCCGATGCGGATGATGGCGTCGGTCGTGAGCTCCGCGCTCATGTCCACCAGCACGTCGATGTCCGGGCCCACCGCGTCGCGCACAGCCCGCACCCGGGCCACGGCCAGGCGCTCATCGTCCCGGTCGATGTGACGCAGCGAGACGTGGCGGATGCGGCCATGCGAATCGGAGGTGACTGGCGTAGCCAGGGGATACAGTTTGAGCGCGGTGTAGCCGTCGGCCGCGACCTTTTCCGCGGCCCGCGCGAATTCATCCGGCGTGGAGGAGCGGAACGACCAGCCATTGGCGTACACCCGCGCTTTGTCGCGGAACTTCCCGCCCAGCAACTCGTAAATCGGCACGCCTAGCGCCTTGCCCTTGATGTCCATCAGGGCCTGCTCGATGGCGCTGACGCCGGCGAAGACGATGGGGCCGCCGCCCTTGGCCCAGAACGAGTCGTCGTACATCCGGCTCCACAGGGCCTCGGTGCGGAAGGGGTCCTGGCCCAGGATGACGGCCTCGACCAGATCCTTGATCATGCCTGCCGCGGCGGTGGATCCGATGCCGTAATCGATGGCGGCCTGCCCCACGCCGGTGACGCCTTCGTCCGTGAACAACTGGAGAAGGACGGGGCGGCGACCGTTGATCTCGCCCAGGTAGATTTTTGCTTTGGTGATTTTCATGGTGTTTGCCTTTTACGATGTCAGACCTCCGGGAGGTGGTGGCGAAATGGTTTTTTCTTCGAAACCGTCCGTCACCACCTCCCGGAGGTCGTTGCTCGGTTGCTCATTGCACCAGTACACCCTTCTGATAGACCGTGATCCGCGCGGCGTCCTGCAAAATGGCGATGTCGGCCAACGGATCGCCTTCGACCAGCAGGAAATCGGCCCGCTTGCCCGCTTCCAGCGCGCCGACCTCCTCGCCGAGCAGACAGCAGCGGGCCGCGACGCTGGTTCCCGCCACAATCGCCTCCATCGCCGAGAGGCCGCCGTTTTCCATCATCAGGGACAGTTCGATGGCGTTCCTGCCGTGCATGTCCGCGCGGAAGGAGTCGGTGCCCAGGGCGATCCTGACGCCAGCGTCGTGGGCGCGGCGTAAGCTGCCTTCCTGCGCCTTTCGCAATTGTTGCTTCTTCCGCAAGGACGCCGCGCTCAGGCCGGAGGTCTCGTGGGTGGAAATATGCTGGGTGGGGACCAGGAAAGCGCCCGTGGTCAGAAAGAGTTCGATGGCTTCGTCGTCCAGCACATAACCGTGCTCCACCGAGGTGACGCCTGCGCGCAGCGCCAGTTTGATGCCCTCGACGCCCTCGGCATGGGCCATCACGCCCGCGCCGTAGCGCTGCGCTTCTTCCACAATCACCCGCAATTCGGCCAGCGTCCACTGTGCGGTGAAGGGATGCCCTTGCGGCGCGCCCACCCCGCCCGTGGTGAACACCTTGACGAAATCGACGCCCTCGCGCAGCACCCGGCGCACGGTCTTGCGCACCTCCTCCACGCCGTCGCAGATGCGCCAGGCGTTTTCGTCCACGATTTCGGCCCCGGAAGGATAGCGTTTTTCCAGCAATCCTCCGGTCAGGCCGATCGTGCCGGAGACGACAAGCCGCGGCCCCGGGATCAGGCCCGTCTCCAGCGCCTGGCGAATGCCGGCGTCGGCTTCTCCGGCATCGCGCGCGGTCGTGAAGCCCGCCCGCAGCATCTTCGCCAGATTCTCCGCCGCCCGGTAGTAAGAAACCGCCCTGGGTGTGAACAAACGTTGTTCCAGCGAAGCTGAGTTGCGCATGACGTGCACATGGCAATCGATCAATCCCGGCATCACCGTCCTGTCGGAAGCGTCTACAATCAGAGCGCCGTCCGGGATTTTCACCACCCCGTCCGGGCCTGCGGCGATGATTTTATCGTCCTCGACGAGCAAGACGGCGTTTTGGATCGGATCGCCGCCCTTGCCGTCGATCAGTGTTCCCGCTTTGATTGCAAGCATTGTGATTGTTCCTATAGGTCACGTATTGCGTTTTGCGTGGTGCGTGGCGGCGCCCCAACGGAACACGCACCACGCAACACATCCAATTTCTACGAAAACCGCTCCGGCAGGAACGGCGTCAGTTCGATGTCCGGCTCAGCGCCGGTGATGATCTGCGCCACCAGCTTGCCGGTGATGGGGCCTTGCGTCATGCCCGCCATGCTGTGGCCCGTGGCGAGGGTGAGATTCCCGAACCGTTTGCTGCGTCCGATCATGGGGAAATCGTCCGGTGACATCGGTCGGAAACCCCGCCAGAGTTCTAGCTCCTCCAGCGATTCTGCATTCACCAGATATTCGCGCATGGCCTGGCGCGAGGCCGCGACCCGGCGCTGGTTGATGCTCATGTCGAGCCCGGCCATCTCCAGAGTGCTGCTGAAGCGCACGAATTCCGCCATGGGCGTGACGGCCACCATGTCGTCCGCCAACTGCACCGGCAATTCGGGCCAGTCGGACGGCCGTTTGGCGGTGATGCTGTAGCCCTTGGCCGCCTGGATGGGCAAACGCAGACCCAGCGGTCGCGCCAGTTGCGGGGACCACACGCCCGCGGCCAACACAACTTCGTCCGCCTCGAAAACGCCCCTGGTGGTGTTGACCTTGGCGATGCGCTGGCCCGATGTCTCGAAGCCCAGCACTTCCGTTTTGGTGCGGATGCGAGCGCCCAGGCCCTCGGCCACGCGCGCCAGTTCCCGCACGAAGCGGTCGGGGACGAAATGCGCGTAGTTTTCGTAGTAGACGCCGCCGATGACGGACGACTTCACCAGAGGAAAGCGTTCGCGCACTGCGGCGGCGTCGAGCACTTGCCCGCTCACGCCAAAATCGTGCAGTAGATCGACATCCTCGGCGGCGTGATCGAGGCCGGCTTGGGTGCGGTAGAGGAACAGACGCCCTTTGCGGTGGTAGCCGTCGTCCAGGGCGTGGCGGGCATGCAGTTCGTCGTAGAGATCGAGGCTGGCGCGGCCGATAGTCAACAGAAGCGGGATCGCCCGCTGCACCTTCTCGGCTTTGCAGGCCCCGCGAAACTGCCAGAGCCAGCGAATCAGGTCGGGGTCAAGACGAGGCTTGATGTAGAAAGGGCTGCTCGAATCCAACATCCAGCGCAGGCCCTGGGTGAGCACGCCGGGCGCGGGCATGGGGATGGCGTGATCGATGGCGATCAGACCGGCGTTGCCGTAAGAACTGCCGCTGGTGAGATCGTTTTTCTCGATCAGGGTGACGGAGCGGCCTTGCTCCGCCAGAAAATAAGCGGCGCATACGCCAATGACGCCGCCGCCGATGATGAGGGTGTCTTCTTTTGTAGGCATTGTTTTTTTGTTTTGAGTCAGCAGG
>DUEF01000172.1 GCA_011176555.1 Caldilineae bacterium | reverse complement strand
TGCATGGGGGATTGGAGTGTCGGATAGCAGGTTATACGTTCCAGTAATGTGGCGCCTTGCAAGAGTCTGAGAAAGGATATTCATTTGGTGGCGCTTCGACAATACCTGACTGGCGTTTTCTAATCATACCGCGGGATAGTGGGAGTAGGAAATCTCACACCTGGAGATGGAAGCAAGTCACATTCCGGCTTCGAAGGTGACGGTCGAACGATGTCGACACCATTTCAGCCGACCAAAGCCCGGTCCGACGATCACCTCACAGCGTTCTGCACCGCGGCCCAAATTGCTCGTGTCGTGTTTGACTTGTAAAATGGTGAATCCAACTTAATTTCTTGATTCCGCGCCCATTCGTAAACAATCCAAGGTGAAAAATGACCCCACTCGCAGCCAATGCCGGCATCAGCACCATCGTCAACCACTTCGCCGAAGGCGAAAATCCCCACCATGCGCATGTCTCGCCCATCTACCAGACCTCGACCTTTGGTTTTCCTGATGTGGAAACGGGGCGTCGCATCTTCGCCGGTGAGCAACCGGGCTACATCTATTCGCGGGCGGGCAATCCCAACGCCACGCAACTGGCCCGGAAATACGCCTATCTCGAAGGGCTCGACCTCATCCGCCAGCATCCCGACGCGTCTCCCGATGAGATCGTCGCCGGGCGGGTGACCGCCTCCGGCATGGCCGCCATTTCCTCGGCGATCATGGGGCGAGTGACCGCGGGTCAGACCGTCATCGTCCAACGACACCTGTACGGCAACGCCTATCGTTTCTTCAACGAATTGGCCCCGCGTTTGGGCATCGAGGTCGTGTGGGTGGATGATCTGTCGGCCGGAGGCTGGGAAGCGGCGTTCAACGCCCACCCCGACGCGGTGCTGGCCTACGCCGAAACGCCCGCCAATCCCACCATGCTCATGGTCGATCTGCGCATGGTGATCGAAATCGCCCATGCCCACAACGCCTGGGTGATGGTCGATAACACCTTCGCCACGCCCTACCATCAGCGCCCCCTCAGTCTGGGCTGCGATGTCGTCGTGCACTCGACGACCAAGTACCTGACCGGGCACGGCGTGGTGATCGGCGGCGCCATCGTCAGCACGCACCTCGATTACATGAATTCAGGGAAAGATGGCATCGGCCTGATGGCGCGCATCCTGGGCCCGGCCGTCAGTCCTTTCGACGCCTGGCTGGCCAATCTCGGCCTGAAGACTTTCGAATTGCGTATGCAGCGTCACGCGGAGAATGGTCTCGCCATTGCCCGCTGGCTGGGCGAGCACCCAAAGGTCGAGCGAGTGGGCTATCCGGGCCTGAAAGCTGATCCAGGTCACGAAATTGCGCTAAAACAGATGTTCAACGGCTTTGGCGGCATGGTTGCTTTCGAGTTGAAGGGCGGCTACGACGCGGGCGTGGCCTTGATGAACCATGTGCGCCTGGCGACTCTGGCCGTCAGCCTGGGCAATGTCGATTCTTTGATCCAACATCCGGCCAGCATGACCCACGCCGGCGTCCCGCCCGAGCAGCGCCTGAAGGTCGGCATCAGCGATGGCCTGGTGCGCTTCTCCGTCGGCGTCGAGAACATCGCCGACCTGATCGCCGATCTGGAGCAGGCGTTCGCGCATGTTGGATAGAGCGTAAAGATTGAAGAAGCATCGATGATGCTGATATTCGATATTGGGTATTGTATCGTCGCCAGGGCTGGGTGCGCCTATGCCCGCGTCCAGGCGCTGGCCGGTGGCCGAGTGTTGGGGCGACCGGCCGGTCGCCCGTACGATGGCCCGTCGTTATGGCGCTTGCTGCCGTAGGGGTAGCGCCACCATTCGCCTTCGACCGCGCCGGTGGTTTCAGCGTTGACGGTGGTGCTGCCGAGGCCGGAGTATCAGAGGCTTGTGCTGAGCGGCGACTGGATGTCGCAAGTCGAGGCGCCAGAGGTCGGGCGGGGGCGAGGCCAGGGGGTTGGGAAGTGGCGGGTGAGGATATGACAGTGAATAGGGGGATTGAGCGAATTCGTTTCATCCTTGCATTCGTTGTCATAGCTCCCGGCCGGCGTTCTGATCCCGACCGTTGCGGCATTCCCCGCCCGCACAAGCGATGTCCTGAGCTTGTCGAAGGGCGCACGCTCGCATGATGCGCACACGCCCACGCCTGTGCGAGCCGGGAGTGGTGGTGAACTTAGGGATTTTTGTTGTCGTTATCCCGGCTCCCTGGCCAAGTTTAGTCGGTTGTTCAGGTGCAGGTGTGTTACTTCTCCTACGCCTGGACCAAACGGGGGGCGAACAACAGAGCCACAACGATGTGCAGAATGCTCACAAACGCAAGCATCGCGCCTCGTTCAAGATCGCCCGTGAGAAACACATAAACCGTAGCAAAAATCCAGTGCTCGATAAATGCGCTTATTTGGATAAGTATAGGCTGTTGTGACCACCAGTGAGCTTCAATGCGATCTTGTAGCTCAGCGCTTCTGGC
Source organism: Caldilineae bacterium (assembly GCA_011176555.1). GTDB lineage: Bacteria > Chloroflexota > Anaerolineae > J102 > J102 > DUEF01. Next base: position 1,521 of record DUEF01000172.1, on the reverse strand, counting down.
CAGTTTCCATAAGCCAACAAACGTGATTAGTATCCAGGTAAGACCATAAACAAGCAGAAACCAGAAGAGAATGTTTGAAACGACGGCATTATGAAGCGGCGCAAGCCATCCGGGTCTGCTAATCGTGCTCTCGGCAGTGCGCAATATTGAACTACCGCTAAGAAAAGCTAGCAGACCGCTGATGGCGATTAGACGGCGTTGCGCCAATTGTTTGCACCACGAATTCTGTTGATGTATCGTTTTCATTATGAGTCATGCGCACCTTAATCACTCGTTTTCCGCGACAGTCGCTTGAGCCGCCACCTTCGAGTAATCAGAATAATTGGTACCCCGATCAATACTTCAATTGCTGTCACTCCAATAATGGCTGGCAGATCTGCTCCGAGCTTAATCCCTAAGAAAATCCCAAGCAAGGCTATAGCAATGAGAATCCAAACGTCGATTGCCCAAGAAGGTATCTTTCGGGTATTTGACAGATAGGCAATAACCATAATTGATACAACCCAACCAAGACCAAACAAAGCCATAATACTGAACTCCAATAAACTCATTTCCAATGCTCCTTGAATGGCTACTCACGGTCTCCACTCGATAACATGATCATGTTCCAGTTCGACATATAATGCATAGAAAAGGAGGAAAGAGGCAGTCAGAGACGCACCACCATTAGCGATCAGCATGCCACCAGCAACACAGCCTATGCCACCAGTTCCACACAATGGAATACCTAAACCAATCTTGGCTATTCCTAACACACCAGTGCTCATTGCTACCCCGAAAGTATCTGCATAATGCCAAAGAACAATAGGATGCGCAAGATCACCGTGCAGATGAACATGTAGATGCTTGTATTGCCGATATCTATCCAGATACCGGTAGGGCAGTTCTCGTTCCGGCCCGTAGTGCCCGGCGCCTGGTCGGGTGACAAGATAGCCTGCGTGTTGCTCGTTTTGCAGCAACGATGCTGGATTGACGGGGTCTCCTTCCTGATTGATGAACATGAGTTTATCATTCCTTCGAACAAATGAGCCCTTGAAGGTCACTGAACTGTTTTCCAGTTCTTGGTTTGTCATAAAATAGACGTTGTCCCCAACCTCGGCGGTGTGAAGCGTTTCAAGCCAGCCCCATTGGCCTTCATAAATTCCGCCCTCCTCGAACATCGCCAGCACTTCCTCCCAGGAATTGACATCAAGATAGGCCATAATCTCATCTTCCGTGAACATCCCCGTCGGGTCCGTATACCGCAGCGGATTGTTCAGGACATAGCTGTACCGGTTCAAGCTCTGCGGATTCCCCGGCTCCGGCACAATCGTGTCGGGGGAGATGAAGCGGCCGAGCACAGGGTCGTAGTATCTGCTGTTGTAAAAGTACAGGCCCCGGGCCAGGCTGAACGGCGGGGTTCAGATCGCTGTTGGAGATTGTAGCACAGGGCGGGCGCAGGGGCAAGGGAGGGGTGGGCGGGCCATCTCGACGTGACGCATCGCCCCACCCGCCTTCATCGCTCGACCCTCCGGCTCGCTT
>DUEF01000171.1 GCA_011176555.1 Caldilineae bacterium | reverse complement strand
TGGCTCCCACCACCAGGCCTACGTTGCCCTGGCCCCAGTTCGGCGCTTGCGCAGCGATGCGTTGGTACAGTGGCAGTCCGCCCTGGCTCGCCTGCTGCATCTCGCCCGCGCTGGGATTGGACGTGTGGCAGAGCACAAAAACGTAGCGGTCGAGGTGCGCTGTAAAGGGCCGGATGCTGTCGCCGCCCAGATAAGGGCTCAGCGTCACCGCATCCACATCCCAGACCTGGAAACAAGCGCGGGCGTAGGCTTCAGCCGTGGAACCGATATCGCCTCGTTTGGCGTCGAGGATGACCGGGATTTCGGGCGGGATGAGCGCCAGGGTTTGCTCCAGTAAGTCGTAGCCTGTCCGGCCCAGCGCCTCGTAGAAAGCGATATTGGGCTTGTAGCACGCGGCCAGATCGGTGGTGGCTTCGATAATGGCCCGGTTCCAGGCAAGCAGGTCGGGATAGCGCTCCGGGAGATTGTCGGGATTGGGATCGAGTCCAACGCAGAGTGGCGATCGTCCCCGGGCGAGCAGTCGTTCTAACTTGTCAAGAAAGCGATTGGGCATGGGAGTCTATTCCTGAGCGGAACGAGAGAACGAGTGAGGGGCATAGCAGGACAGCCCGCCTTGCAGAAACGACGGGCTGTCCTGGGAAGTGAGAGGTTTCGGATGCTGGCGCTTACCGTTTGATCTATGGCTGTCACAGATCAAAGATGATCAGCGTCAGGGCGTCTGCGTAATCCGACCGCCGGGAATATCCGTTTCCTCGACGGGAGAGATTTCGCCGATGTACTCGGCCAGTGCGTCGGCCAGGAGCGCGCCGGAGTCGTAGGGGTCGATGGCGTTGTTGGCGAACGCATCGTAGCCGTCGCCACCGCCACGCATGAAGTTGTTGGCCGCCAGCTTGTAGACCGCATTCATGTCAAGGGCATCGTAGCCGCCCTCTGCATTCAGCACTTCTACACTGATGATGCGCGAGCCAATCTCCCGGGTGGGATCAAAGGTGAATTTCAAGCCACTCACCTGCGAGAAGCGGCCGCCACCGGGCCAATCACTGACGCCATTCTCCAGTGAAGCCCAGACATCAGAGCCGAGCAATCCGAAGGTGGAGATCTGATTGCCAAAGGGTAGCACTTCCAGCACCTGCCCCATGGTCACATCACCCGGAGGGATGCTGGCGCGGATGCCACCGCCGTTTTGCATGCAGATCTGAGTGCCCTCGGCAGCAGTTTTCCACAGCACGGCGTCGCAGATCAAGTCACCCAGATTGGTTTCCTGGGAGCGCACCAGTTCACGCGTGCCATCCAGATTGATGACGCTCTGACCGATGACCGTGTTTTTCAGTTCTTCGATCGGTTCGGCGAATGTGGCCACATCAGCGGCGATGGCAGGGTCTCCGGGGATGCTCTCGTCGATGAAGATGGGAGCGCCGCTGAAATTTTCCACAATGCCATCAGCCGTGAATCCGACATCCAAGCGGCCCAGATATCTGCCCCAATCCTGGGCGCTGATGATCAGCACCGGGTCGCCGGAGGGAGAAACGATTTCGGTGGGGTAAGGGCCATCCGCACCATCCATGTCGCCCAACAGGGTGTGGGAGTGGCCACAGACGATGACGTCGATGCCAGCCACTGCCGCGGCCAGGTCTTGGTCCGCAGTATAGCCCAGATGGTCCAGAGCTACGATCTTGTTGATGCCCATGCCCTCCAATTCAGTCACCGTGGCTTGAGCAGTTGTGACGACATCGTTGAAGATGATATTGTCGCCTGGGCTGGAGATGAAGGTTGTTTCTTCGGTGGTCAGACCCATCACGCCGATTTGCTCGCCACCGACTTCCAGGACGGTGTAAGGCAAGATCAGGCCTGCGAGATCGGGATCGGCGGAGGCGTCGATATTTGCACTCAAGACCGGGAAGTCGGCAAGGCCGATGAAGTTGGCCAGGGTGGCGGGGCCGGCGTCGAATTCGTGGTTGCCGACGGCCATGGCATCATAGCCCAGTGCGTTCATGAAGTAGGCTTCTTCCTCTCCTTTCCACACATTGAAGAAGAGTGTGCCCTGGAATGCGTCGCCAGCATCCACCAGAATGACGTTGTCGCCCTGGGTGGCCTTCACATCCTGGATGGCGGTGTAGCGTCGGGCTACACCACCCTGCTCAACGCTACCCCACGGCGTGAATGGCTCGATATGCGCGTGGGTGTCGTTCGTGTGCAGGATGGTTAGTTGGAAGCCACTTTCCTCCTCTGGGGTCAGGATCATTGGCAGCCACAGATTGAAGGTGATCGGCGTTGAGGTTGGAGTAATGGTGGGGGTTGGCGTGTTGGTCGGTGTCGCTGTGGGCGTGGCGGTTGGTGTGGGCGTGGGTGTGGGTGTTTCAGTCGGCGTCGGGGTGGGTGTTGGGGTGTCGGTTGGTGTTGGCGTTGGCGTGGGAACGTCGAAGTAAAATTCGTTGGCGTGCACGCCCGGCGCGGGGCTGATCCATTGCACAGTGTCTGGCCCGGCCACTGTGCCATCTTCCGACCAGGCGCCTGTCGCCACCATACCGCTGGGCGCTGTGGCCATCAGCGTGAAGTAGGTGAAGTCGTATGGCGGGACGATGTGGAAGTTGAAGAAGCCGTTTGCTGTGGTCGTCGTCGTCTTCATCCATGAACCTGGCTCCGGTTCGCCGGCATTGCGGCCATAAAGCGTTAGCGTGACGCCACCCAATGGCGTGGACGTATCGCGTGGCGAACCCTGGTAGACGTAGCCCCGGAAGCGCCAGACTTCGTCTGTTCTCAGATTCAGGCCGACGATAACCGGGTCGTGATCAGAGGCTCGGTAGGGATGCGGACCGTAGAGATAAGCGCCTGGATTGGTATAGGATTCACCTGAGTCCAGGATATCGTCGTTGTAGTCCAGCACCCGAGGCTCGTCCGAGTTGATGTGCCAGATGGTGGCTCCCGTCACCTGGGCCAGGAGACTGGCGTTGGCCAATGCATAGTCCAGGTATCCGGCTTCACCGCCGTAAACGTAGGAATAGGCGGACGCGCCCAGGAAGCTATTCGCCAGATCCGTGTATCCGGCAGTGGTCAGGGCGGTGATGGGATCCTCTTTGGCGTAGGAGTTCAGGTCGCCGATGATGAGGACGTCGGCATCACCGCTGCCGGTGGGGTCAGTCGCCAGCCAGTTGGCCAGAGCGGTGGCGGCGCTGGTGCGGGTGAGATTGCAGTTGCCCTGGCCGTCGCCGGTGTCTGGATCACCCAGCGCGTCGCAGTCAGAGCCTTTCGATTTGAGATGGTTGACGGCGACCGTGAAACGATTGCCTGCACCGTCGCTAAACGTCTGGGCAAGTGCGGGACGATTCTTGGTGTCATTGAACGACGGGTCGACCGATGAGTCGAGAATCGCCGCATTGCCGACAGGAGTGACAGACGCCGGTTTGTAGAGGAGACCAACGGCGATAGCGTCTGAACCGATGGAGGGCGCGCCGGGGTCGATGAAAGCGTATACATCGGCGCCGGCGACAGCATTCAGGCCGTCGATCAGGTTCTGGATAGCGCTGCCTGCGCCGTAGCCGTTGTTTTCGATCTCCATCAGACCGAAGACATCTGCATCCACCGCGAGCATGGCGTTGATGATCTTGTCGCGTTGGCGGACGAATTCGGCGTCTGAATCTGCGCCGCGAGCGTTATTGTTGCCATCGTCGATGGTTGTAAAGTAGTTGAGAACGTTGAAGCTGGCGACTTTGAGCATTCCCCCGACATCCTCTGGCGCGGCGGTGCGAGGGTTGGATCGCACGAACGCTGGTGGAATGGTCGGTTGGAGGCGATAGTTGCCGTAGCTGTAGCCCAGCACGCCGGTCAGGTCTGTAATCGTGTCTCCCAGGCGCAGGGTGTCGTTTGCACCGATGTAGGGAACCACTGGCGGGTTTTGGACATTGCTGCCATCGTCAATCAATAATCGTCGCAAGTCGTTGTCCTCACCCACGGCCTGGGCGGGTGCGCCGGGATCAGCCACATGGGTGGGATTGAACAAGCGCCCATCGGCAGAGACCCAGACTTCGCCATAGCGGCCCTGGTTGTAGTGTTCGGTGACGGTTAGCTCTTCGGGGAAGGTGACCAACATGCCCTCGAATGGTTCCAGATCGTCTGTAGCGGTCACTGGTAGGTCGAGTGCTGTGGGGGGGATGGCCGCTGCCGCTGCTGCGTGCAGGGTGGATGCTTCTGAGTTGCATACTGCAAGGAAGTTGACGCTGTTGATTTGGGTGTAGCCGTAGTGTTCTTCCACTGTGCCATGCACACGCACAAGGTCGCCGACAGCAACATCCAGGCTACCCGGAGCGTACACAAAGATGCCGTCGGAGGTGGCTGCGTCGCCGTCTCCCGTTTCATCCTGGATAAAGAAGCCACTTAATTCGTCACCTGCCTGGAAATCGCCGGTGACAACACCCTCGGTGGATGCCGGCGTTCCATCCAGGGGACTGGCGCTGCCATTACCCTGGATGTCGAAAATGGGGGTGAAGGGATCGCCACAGGCTTCGACGGGCGGAGGTGCGCAGACATTTTCTGCACCGGGCGAGGGCGTGTCCTGCGTGTAGGTATCGGTGTTACGGGCGCCGCCTTCGCCATTTGGACAGCGTTGGTTGGAATGGTTGTCTTTGTCGCCAGCGCCATCTTCGTTAACCTGCGGTTGTCCGGCATTGAGCAATGGCAGCAAACCGGCATCGTCGTTGTCATTGGTATCATAGACAATGGCGTCGAGCAGATTGGCGGTGGTGACTGGCGTGTCGTTGGGGAAATCGGCGGCGTTTCCTTCATACAGCGCCACCGCATCAGCGCCATTTTGCAACCAGTAATTATTGGTTACGGTGATGTCGGCTCCAACAATATCCGAGCCGCCAATGAGGAAGTAGCCGTTAGCGTCGGTGGTGTAGCCGTCGAGATCGAAGACCGGTTCGTATGATTGGTCGTCTGAGCCGTTGAAGAGCACAACCACCAGGCCATCCAATGCTGCATTTCCAACCCCGCCATCGTACAGTTCAATGAACTCCGTGGTTTCGGTTCCCGACATGTCGGCGTCTGTTTCATTGATGATGAAAACCGGTGTAGCAGGAGCATTGCTGGCATTCTTGGTGGGATCTTGCGCTGTCAACGGCGTGTGCGCCTGTTGGTAACCATCGTTTGCGCCAGCGCCATCGGGCAGGCGGTTCCAACTGCTGCCGGGGGCGGCGTCCCATCCCACCTGATCGACGCGCTCGTGAGCGGCATTGAAGAGATAGACGTTGTCCTTGCTGGCGCCGAGACTGAAGAAACCGGGGAAGTCGGCCTCATCCAGCACCCAGAAGCCGGCGGCGGGAATGGATTGACCTGTCGGGATGTCGTAACTGTCATCGACCGAGATGCGCCAGCCCGAGAGATCGACGGCAACTTCGCCGCTGTTGTACAGTTCGATGAAGGCGACGCCGTTGTTGGGATCGACTTCGTTGATGGTGACGGTGCTCCCGCCCAGGTTGGCGGCGGGGCCGTCGTTGGCAGCGCCCAGGGTGGGCGATTCGTCTGTATTCCAGTCGATGCCGTCATCGCCGGTGGTGGCGCAATCGGGAACCCGTGCGGTGGAGAAGCTGTACTCCGGTTTCGGGGCCCCGCCATCGTCGCCATACCCGACCAGGTCGATGGTGACTCCACCGTCGTCGACGAGTTCGAGCACTTCACCAGCGTTGGAGATGCCAATGCCGGAAGTGTTGTTATCGTCCAACACGACATAACCATTGGCGGGAACGACGACGCCAGCGTTGATCGTCGCGCCGTCCATCGTCCAGCCGCTGATGTCGATTTCAGCATCAGTGGTATTGCAGATTTCGACAGCTTCGCTGTCTGACGGCGTGGCGATGAATTCGTTGATGAGCACACTACTTATTACGGCGTCTGGCGAGGTTGACTCCGTACCAAGATGAGATGCACTCGCGCCGATGCTCAAAGCGAAGATCAAAATGAGCACAGCGCCAAACACAAGCGGGATTTTGACGTGAGATCGTCTCATTTGCTTTCCTCCGTTGGAAAGAGGAGCCGAGTTTAGTGGGGGAAATCCCAGGTTGCCTGTCCGGCTCCAGAAGCAGGCTATCCCATAACGGTGCCAGAATAACATATTTGGCCCGATTTGGGTAGATCAATTTGTTGGTGGTTCATTGAACTACACGGCAGATCTTCAGGCTGATGTCATCAATTTGCATCCAGGTGTTCCTGCCATCGTCGTCATTGTAGGTTTGGAGGTAGAGCAGCATGTCCTGGCCTTTGAAAGGCGTCACATCGAAGGTCTCTTGTCGCCAGTCACCGTAATGCGCCAGCACCCGCATGGGCTCAGCGATGGTGTGGAAATCTTCCGGCGAGATCAGCGTCACTCGTTGCCAATCGCCGTTGCTGTCTTCTGTGCCGAGCCAATGCCAGAACGTCAGGGTGGCGGTCTCGATATCGGAAGGGACGTGCAGGGACTGGTAGGCGATGGCGTAGATGTCATCTGTGGCGGGGTTCCACTCGTTCGCCTGGCCGATGATGCCGCCATCCGTTGCGCGCCCGGCCAGCCTGGCTGCCTCTGGCTGCATGCCTAGCTCGACCGATCGTTGGCCGCTGTGCACGGTTTTCCAGGTATACCGGGCCCGGTTGGGCGTAACGGGGAAGATCCAGGCGCTGTTTTCCTCGAAACCGCCATTGCTCACGAGTTCCGCGCAAGTCGTGGGAACGGGTGTGGCTGATGGGGTGATCGTAGGCGTAGGCGTCGACGTTGGTGTGCGTGTTGGCGTGGGCGTAGGTGGCCGATAGGATCGCCACAGCAACGGCAGCCAGACTTCGGGGAGTCGCGCTGGCGTTGCTGTGGGCGTCGGTGAGATGGTCGGGGTGGGCGTGCTGGTGGGAGTCAGCGTGGCGGTCATGGTTGATGTGGGTGTGGGGAACTGCTGGCCGAGCGCATCGATGGCATCCGCAATCTGAATGACGCCGTAACCGAAATAGCTATCGAATCCTGGCGCTCCCCGGTCCAGGGCTGTGGTTTCCAGGGCTGACTGGATCTGATGTCGGGAGGCCTGGGGAAACAGCGCTCGCAGCATGGCGGCGGCCCCGGCCACGTGGGGTGAGGCCATGGAGGTGCCATCGACGTAATAGTAGCCCCACAAGCCGTCAAAATTAGCCTGTTGCAGCACGCCGTCGCCATAGCCATCGTTGTTCTCGTCTTTGTACAGGTCCCCTCCCGGCGCACTGACGCTGAGCGCTGAACCCCGATTTGAATAAGTCGCCCGATTCAGGCTGTAATCGACAGCGGCCACAGCCACTGCATCGGGATGGTTGGCGGGCGCTCCTACTGATGAATCGCCATTGTTTCCGGCGGCTGCGGCGATGAAAACGTCGGCAGCCGCGGCGGCAGTGATAGCACTATCGATGATGGAGAAGGAGCATCCTGGCCAACTTTGGCCGTTGCAGGGCGCCGACAGAGAGAGGTTGATGATAGCGGCTCCCTGTGCGCGAGCCCAATCGATACCCTGAGCCACATCGGAAGCGTAGCCGGTTCCCTGTGCGTTGAGCACCTTGACAGGCATGAGGTTGACGCCAAAGGCAAGGCCGGCGACGCCAAGGCCGTTGTTGGTGCACTGCGCCACCGTCCCCGCCACGTGCGTGCCGTGTCCGTAGTCATCATCGGCGACGCCAGGGCCGCTCTGGTTGGTGATGGCGTTGTAATCGTGGACGAAGGTGCGGCAGGCGAGATCTGTGCCTTTCGAGATGCCGGAATCGATGATGGCGACTGTGACGCCGTCTCCTTGCGTTCTCGTCCAGGCGGCAGGCGCCTGGACGGGCGGGAAATGCCACTGGCGGGGATAAAATGGATCGTTGGGGGTGAAGTCGGGCTGGCCGGTCGGGCGTTCGGCGGGGGTGATCTGCAGGTGTCGGGCGTGCACTGGGCCGATGCCGAGCAGGTAGTCGGGTTCCACGATTTCCACCTGGGCCGAAGCGGCGAGAAGCGCCAACGTCGACTCGATAGTTTCGTGCGGCTGCACTGCCGCTCGGTACCAGTTTCCGAAGATGTGTTCGTAACCGGCCGGCGGCTCGGAAGCGTAGCTTTGCGTCAGTTTGACCAGAACGTGATCTGTGGCGTAGGGGGGGCTTAGTCCGGGCTCGGGATTGTTTGTTTGTGATGGAACGGGGGGGCTGGCGTGTAGCGTGCTCTGGGTGAAAATCGACAGGGCCAGCACCAGCAGTGTGGATAGTGTTGCAAAAATCGGGACGGTGCGTCGCATTGGGTTCTCCGAAAAGTTGAGTTCGGCGACAAGCCTACACCATCAACGGCGAGAGTTCAAACAGGAATAAGGAGGTCATATCGAAGCGCAGCGAGATATCCCCCCGCATATTCACCACGTACGCCTACCACCTGGGGGATATCTCCTCTCTGCGGTCGTCGATATGACGTTTTTGATCAAGCACAAAAAGAGCCCCGGGGCGATCTTCGGATTGCCCCGGGGCTGTAAGTGTGTTGACGGGTGACGGGGGGTACTCTGTCGCCCTGCGTTTTTAGCGTTGGGCGGGCAGGAAGAGGCGCTGTGAGTAGATGAGCGCCTTCCCGTCCTGGATGGATAGATCGAGGGGAATGCCGCTGGTGTTGGCGAAGGTGTCAGCGACTAACTCCAAGTTGGATGCGCTTCCGTCAGGGCCAATGGCCTGGAAGGTGATCTCGGCCAGGCGTGTGACGCCGCTGAAGCCGGCGGTTGAGATCGCATTCAGTTTTACGGCGTCGGTGCCGATGCCGTCGTTATCGAAGTCTGTGTTGCACAGGCCGAAGTCGAAGTCGTTATCGGGATCGGCCGTGCAGGTGACGGGCCGGAGTATTTGCGGATCGTAATGCAGTTGCACCGTGGCGGCGCCCAGGTTATCGGAGAGGATGTTGGTGTAGATGGGAACGGTGACCTGGCCATCCGGGAAGAGTACGTGTACATCCACGCCCAACTGGGCATTCGCTTCCAGAGCTCGCAGGCGGTCCGGTCTTTCAGCCACTGTGTCGGATAGGGCTGTCAGCGCTTGCGAAACAGTGGTGGCGGGGCAGAGCGTGTTGGGGATGCCAACATCGCATTGCAGGATGAATAAGGCGTCGACCGCATTGCATTGGCCGTCGTCGCTCACGTCGCAATTGGCCAGATACAATGTGCCTGCCGGGGGCGGACACTGGTCACTGGCGGCGCGTAACCCCACATCATATTGCATGATGAACATGCCATCGACGGAGTTGACCTGCCCATCGCAGTTGACATCGCCGTTTCCGCCAGCCTCGCTGGTGAGCGTCACCGTGTCGTCGATGACAGTGGCAGCGATGGTTTGACCGTCCGGATCGGTGAATGTGCTTAGAATCAAGTCCATTAGCGAGGAATCGCCTGGTGCGCCAGTCGCATCGAAGGTGATGTTCGCAAGGGGCCTGGTTCCGGGCACGCCTGCGGTGCTGACCAGGGTAACGCGCACACTGTCGGGGTTAATGCCATCATTGTCGAAATCGATGTTGCACTGGGCAAAGTCGAAGAGGTTGTCCGGATCAGCATTGCACGATGAAGGGGAGAGCACGGATGGATCGTAGCGCACCTCGAAGGTGGCTGCGCCGACACCGTCACCTGGGATGTTTTCCATGGTCACCGGAACCGTGATGCTATCGCCGGGCGTGACTGTGCCGCCGCCAACCCGTACGATAGGGCTGGATGGCGGTGTCGTGGGGGTAGCGGTGGGCGTCGCTGTCGCCGTTGGTTCGGTTGTGGGCGTGGGCGAAGGCGTGGGTGTTGGTGTCGCAGCATCGGCAGGACAAGCAATGACACTGGCATCGTCCACGTACATCCAGGTGCGTCCGCTTGCCCCTGTGCTGTCATTGTAGACGTTGAAGTAGAGCACCAGGTTGCGACCGGCGTATTGGGTCAGATCGAAGGTGGCGTGTTTCCAGACGCCATCATCTTCTAGCACCCGCATCAGTTCCTTGACCATGCTGTAGGTGCCCGGTTTGAGCAGAGCGACGCGTTGGAAATCGCCGCTGGTGTCTTCTGTGCCGGGTAAGTACCAGAAATCGAGCGTGATGCTCTCGGAGCCGTCAGGCAGATTGATGGTCTGGTAGGAGGAAGAATAGCTGGCTCCCAGCGGTGCGGTTTCACCCAACAGGCTTCTTTCTGGTCTGAAGCTGAAGGGGATATTGGCGCTGGGTAAGGGAACGAGACCGATCTTGACCGAGCGTTGCCCGCTATGGGCGTAGGTGGCGCTGTACCGAGCCGTGCTGGCCGTCGTTGGCATCGTCCAGTCGGCGTCATACTCGAAGCCGCCATTGGCCACTTGTTCGGAGCAGGTTGGCGGTGGCGTATCGGTAGGCGTGGGCGTATTGGTTGGTGT